>JAQICW010000628.1 GCA_027858355.1 Desulfobacula sp. | reverse complement strand
ACACATTCAAATTTCTTTGAAAGACGTTAAAACCTCTTTTTTTTAATGGTCATTTGATCCACTCAGCGCTTACTTTTATTTTAAGCAATGGTATTGGGTTAAAGTATCCAACCAGGGGCAGACAAGAAAATGCTGCTATGTTTTTCAAAACAATCTTTTCCCACTTTAACTCTAAGATTTTTTGGCCACAATATTCTAAGATTTTTTAACCCCTCGACCATCCGCAGCACTCCCCCCCAAATACAAATCAACGCATTATAATTTCGCCATTTTCCTTTTTACATTTTAAACTCCTGGTAACGAATCACCAGGAGAATAGATCTGGAAAAATGTTTTTGCAAAAATTGTAGGCGAGTTTTTGAAATCAGCTCACAAAGACCTGATCAAAAATATTGTAATAGAAAAAAATGCCAGCGAGCCAGGAAGAATGCCTGGCAGAGGGAAAAGATGCGAACAGATGAGGATTACCGACAAAATCAAAAAGATACTCAAAAACGATGGCAGAAAAAGAATCCTGATTATTACAAAAATTACAGAGAAAAGAATCCTGAATATGCTGGAAAGAATAGATTGGCTCAGGGCGAAAGAAACCGCAAAAATCGATCTGTATCGAACGGCACGTCCATTTATGATGAGATTGCAAAGATGGACGTGTCAAGCGATCAAAACTCTATAAAATCAGGGAGATATACAATAATTTCTGTAGACAACCCAGAGATTGCAAAGATGGACGTGATAATAGTTGATATGTCAATGAAATCAACCCATTACAAAGAAAGTTCTGCATAAAAGTAATGATTGCAAATATAGGACGTGATGGTCATGGGATGGGGAATGTATTAAATAAGGGTGCATGGAAACACAGACAAAACAGATAGATCTTCATCAGCTGGATCTTCGATATGATCATACCCGGATTTATAAAAAGAAGGTGCTCAATAAACTGTGCCGTTCTTTGGAACAGTTTGGGCAGATCAACCCGGTGGTTGTAATACAGGGTGAGGGCAATCAGTTCATCCTGGTTGACGGCTATTTGCGTGTCAAAGCAATTCGAATGTGCGGCATGGACCAGGTTATGGGGGTTGTTCACAAATCAGATGAAAAATATGCTGTGCTGTCAATGCTTAAAAAGAATGATGGCAGATCTTGGGAAGTTTTTGAAGAGGCATCATTGCTGAACGAATTTATTCTTAGATTTAAACTGGGGATATCAGAAACAGCCGAACTGATAGGGCATGATAAAAGCTTTGTTAAAAGACGATTGGATCTGGTGCGTGAACTCCCGGAAGAAATTCTTGCAGCCGTCAGTACCGGTGCAGTCTCCATGTGGTCTGCCACAAGAATTTTGGTCCCGTTGGCGCGCGCCAACAGCAATCATGCCCTGAACCTGACCGCACACTTGAAGAAAAATTCTATGTCCACAAGAGACATGCAGTATTTTTTTAAAATATACAAAAAAGCAAATCACAATGTCCGCTCAAGAATGATAGACGATCCGCCACTGTTTTTAAAGGCAGTGCAAAGTAAGCATCAGGAACACAGAGCCCTGACACTGGCGGGCGGGATTGAAGGTCGGTGGTTAAAGGATATTGTCTCAGTCTGTGCTGTCTTGAAGGACCTTAACCAAAGTCATGAAAGGGCAATATATCCTGGTCAAGAAACAGGTATGCGTAAAAAACTTGTGGATGCCCTTCATGAAGCTTACACACTTTTTAACCATTTGCATAAAGAGGTAATGTGCCATGATCAAACCGGCAACGCAAGATGCAATCAAGGAGATGCATCAACACAATATAGCTATTCAAACAATTGCCGACATTCTTGAGATATCAAAAAGTACGGTGAAGTCGGTACTCAGCGGTAAGCATGATGAGTTGAAGCCCAAAGCCTCAAAATATCACCGGCATCTTCCTGTTATCAGGGAATTGTTCCAGTTTTGTTGCGGCAATGCTGTCCGGATTGGAGAAGTTTTAAAAGAGCAGTACAATGTTGATATCCCCTATTCCTCCCTTAGATGGCTGATAAATCAGGAAGGATTGGGCAAGAAGGAAAAAAAACCTGCCGGAAGCTACCATTTTGCACCTGGAGAAGAAATGCAACATGATACATCACCGTATAAAATTGTAATGGGGAACAAACCACAGGCTGTTCAGTGCGCTTCGCTGAGTCTGGCTTATAGTCGAAAAATTTATATCCGGTTCTATCCACGTTTTACCCGGTTTGAAGCAAGATGTTTTTTAATTGATGCATTTAAGCATATGGATGGAAATTGTGCCAGGTGTACCATTGATAATACAAGTGTCCTGGTAGCTCTGGGAGCGGGTCCCGATGCAACGATTGCCCCTGAAATTCGCCAGATTGGCAGGTTGTTCAGCACGGTTTTTATCCCCCACAGCGTTGGACATCCTGACAGAAAGGCCCGGGTGGAGAGACCATTCTATTATGTGGAGAGAAATTTTCTTGTAGGAAGAACCTTTAATGACTGGAATGATCTCAATCACCAGGGCATTGAATGGTGTATAAATGTGTCTGATAAAAAGCATAAACGGTCGTTGAAAATGGCTCCGGAACAGGTATATATCATGGAAAAGCCCTTCCTTACGCCCCTGCCTTTGTATATCCCCCCGGTCTATGTGACATGTTACCGGGTTGTAGATATACAAGGATATATTCAGCTGGATACCAACCGCTATTCCCTTCCATATCAGCTTATTGGAGAGCAGGTGGAAGTACAGAAATATCAGGAAGAGGTATTGGTTTATCATGGCCGTAAAAAAGTGGCACAGCACCAGCGGGTGGTGGACAAACAGGATAGTCGGATAACCGATGCTTCTCATAAAGTTCGCCGTGTCCGTTATCCACGTTCAGCGTCATCAACACAAGAGAGGATGCTCAAGGGAAATGATCCGATTCTGGACAGCTATATGGCACAGCTAAAAAAAAAATGCCATGGCAGAGGTGTAATCAAATTCAGAAAACTGCTGGAACTTAAACGTACCTATCCTGAAGAGGCATTCATGAAGGCGATTGGAAAAGCTCAAAACTATGGCCTTTATGACCTTGCCAGGCTGGAAAAACTTATCATTTCTTTTATTGCGGGGGATTATTTTAATATATGAAGTATTCAAAACTCCATGAGCTTCTTTATGAGCTCAAATTTAAAGGGATAGAAGGGGTTATAGATGAAGTGCTGATGCAATCAGAAAAAAAAGCCTTTTCCACCAGTCAAACTTTAACGATTCTTCTTGAAGAGGAAATGCGTTACAGAAAAGAACGCAGTCTGATTAACCGGATCAAAAATGCCCATATTCCATGGAATTGGACACTCTCATCTTATCCTTATGACAGACAACCCAACGTCAATAAACAGCAGATCATGGATCTGAGTTGCGGCAACTTTGTGGAGAGGGGAGATAATGTTATTTTTATCGGGAAACCCGGTGTGGGCAAATCAGGATTGGCAGCCGGTCTTTTACGGGAGGCCTTGCTGGCCGGATACAGAGGACTTTTTTACAATGTTCAGGATCTGGTCAATGACCTGTATGCATCTCTGGCAGATCGAACCACAGCAAATCTGCTTAATCGCCTCTGCCATTTTGATATTTTGCTATTGGACGAAATGGCCTACCTGACGTTAAATGGGGAGCAGATGAACTGCTTTTTCAAGCTCATGGCCGAGAGGTATCTGGCAGGGAAAGGAACCATTATCACCACAAATCTTGAGTATGATCAATGGTATGACCTCTTCAAACCCAAGGATATGGTAGATGCTATGCTGGATCGGCTCCAGCATCGTTGCATCACTATTAAGATAGATGGAATCTCCCTGAGAAAAAACAATCCTCCCATTTGATGCCTGCCCGGGGTGATGATAGAAGACCAAATGAAAATAACAGGATCAAATCATAGATGAATTCAGCATATACAAAAAAAGAGATCGAAAAAATAGTCAATATTGTACGGCTTGAATTACATAACTATAGCCTATTTTGTGGAGCCAAGGCGATTAAAGAAAGATTGGAAGAATATGAAATCCATCCATTACCATCTGAAAGTACAATTGGACGGATATTATCACGCCATGGTTTGACTCATGGCAGAACAGGAAATTACCAAGAGCATATGTTGTTTAATGATTCCAAAAATGGAAAATATTGAATGCCCAGATTTATAGGTGAAAATCGCCTTGTTTTTATGGTAATTGTTACACAGTTATCTATAACAAAGGGATAGCAATGCTTTCCAGAATTGTAACTTAGATAAAAGGTAAAATTTATGCGCGGAGGATATAGAGGAATACCAAAACCAAAATTACCATCACATCTCAAACGTGTTCACGTAAATGCCCGAATTCAAAGGTGGATGCTTGATCAATTAAAAAGAAAAGGAGAGGTTGGCATAATTTTAGAGGAAATCTTGATTAAAGCCGGTTTTAAGTACAATCAGCCCAAATAAGAATCAAACGATGAGAGGGCTTACCCATTCACTAAATCAGCAACAAATTGATTCACTGCGTAATATCGATCTGAAGCAGATATTGCACCTTAGTGGATCTTCGCCTGATCTCCAGGATAAATGCAAATGGCACACGTCATGTGGCCTTATCTCTGTCAATGGTCAGAAATTTATGAATTGGAACAAAGGCAAAGGTGGTGGTGGTGCCATTGACCTTGTCTGTCATTTAAGGGGGAATGATTTTAAACAGGCTGTCATATGGCTTACTTCAAATTTTGATCCTTCAACCATACCACATAAACATCACACTTTACCATATCACCCCGAAACCCCCCTCCAATTACCCTCTAAGGATAAAAACAAAACAGGCCGCATCATACAATATCTCACAGAACAACGCCACATTCCTCTGGAAATCGTAATGAGTTTGATCCAATCAGGCAAGCTTTATGGCGATTCAAAGGGGAATGCTGTTTTTTTACTACTTGGAAAAGAAAAAAGAATCGTGGGCGCTGAACTGAGAGGAACCGGAAAAACACAGTGGCGGGGAATGGCTTTGGGATCAAAAAAACAGCTGGGATGCTTCTATGTTCTGGGAAAATGCAATAAAAAAATGGTGCTCTGTGAGTCTGCCATTGATGCCATCTCATATCTTGTTCTCTGGCCTGAATATACAACCCTTTCAACCTCAGGTGCAAACCACAACCCTGCATGGTTAAAAAAAATGATTAATAATAGTTGTGAAATTTATTGTGGATTTGATGCGGATACCACAGGCGATCTGCTTGCTGATAAAATGATCAAGCTTTACCCGTCTATAAAGAGGCTCCGTCCTGCCATGCATGACTGGAATGAACTTTTACAGTCATCTTACCTATCCTGAAAAATTCTGAATTTAAACCGGTGTTTTACAATTTAATTAAATTGCTGCAGGACTGTTTCTTTTTATACAAATTGCCACAAACAACTGCGCAATCAGAGGGTCAATTTATCTTAGAATATTATGGTCAAAAAATCTTAGAGTTAAAGTCATCAATATCCCAAAGGGACAATATGAAGCTGCCCAAAGCATTGGGATGTCTGTTGCCGGTACTTACATCAAAGTGATCATCCCCCAGATGTTGAGGCAGACCCTTCCCATGCTTGCCGGTCAAAGCGTTTCATTAATAAAAGATTCAGCTCTGGTAAGTACGATTGCCATCTATGACCTGACCATGCAGGGTCAAAGAATTGTTTCTGAAACATTTTTAACTTTTGAAATCTGGTTTGCCGTGGCATTATGTTACCTTGCCATTACAGCCAGTCTTTCTTTTATAATCAGGCGATTTGAAAACCAAGTTAAATTTATAAACCAATAAAATTTAGATAAGGTAATTTTTAAAGGAGATAAAAAATGAAAAAAATTTTATGCTTAAGTATGATGTTTTTCTTATTTATGGCAGGCGGCTTGTCTGCCCAGGAAAGTGTAATTGAAACGATTCAGAAACAGGGGGTTATAAGGGTGGGGATGTCCACATTCGTGCCCTGGGCCATGAAAGATAAACAAGGCAACTTAACAGGAATTGAAATAGATGTTGCCAAAAAACTGGCCCAGGATATGGGCGTTAAAATAGAGTTTGTTCCCACAGCATGGTCAGGCATTATCCCGGCTCTTTTAACAGGTAAGTTTGATGTGATTATTGGTGGGATGGGGATTACCCCGAATCGGAATCTAAAAGTGAATTTCACTATCCCCGATGATTACTCTGGCATGTCAATGGTTGCCCATAAATCAAAAGC
>JAQICW010000593.1 GCA_027858355.1 Desulfobacula sp. | reverse complement strand
GATGTAAAAATGCTGCTTAAGATTATTTATTTCGAGAATTGCCATGTTTTCTTTTCTCCTGCAAGTTTACGAAATTCCTTCACATGCTCTGTCCTGTGGCATTGAACAAAATGATTGGGCCGGACTTCGATTTCTTCGGGCCTTTTATCCCGGCATACGTCTATTGAAAAAGGACACCGCTCATAGAAAAGGCATCCTGGAATCGTCTGGGTCAGGTTCGGGGGCGAGCCGGGAATGGAAATCAGCTCCCGGTCCAATGCCTTG
Source organism: Desulfobacula sp. (assembly GCA_027858355.1). The sequence goes on along the minus strand of JAQICW010000593.1, from coordinate 5,089 downwards.
ATGCTTGGAAATGCATTCTTGAGGCCAAGGGTATAGGGATGAAAGGGGTCGTTAAAAAGATCCATTGCGTCGGCCGTTTCCATGAGTTTTCCCGCATACATAATTCCGATGCGGTCACTCATTCCTGCAATGACAGAGATGTCATGGGTGATCAGAAAGATGGCTGCCGATGTCTTGGTCTTGTTTCTGATCTCCTTGAGATTTCTTAAAATCCGTTCCTGGACCAGGACATCAAGACCTGTCGTTGGCTCATCCATCACCACCAGCTCCGGGGCCAGGACCAGTGACATTGCGAGCATGGCGCGTTGACGCATTCCGCCGCTGAATTCATGGGGATACGCCTTCATCAGACCTGACTGGAGTCCCACTGCATCAAACATCTTCATCACTGTTTTTTCTGCCTCGGCTTTGCTGAAATCGGTGTGGGCGAGTATGGCTTCTGTGCACTGGTCCCCCACCCGATAAACCGGATTGAGTGCGTTCATTGCACTTTGGGGTACCAGAGAAATTCCCTGCCACAGAATTTTTTCTCTGAAAAATTTATCTGAAACGGTTAAAAGATCATGTTCCTTGAACTGCAGCAGGTCGGCACGCACTTTAGCGCTTTTTGGGACCAGACGCATAATGGTCCTGATAAGGGTGGATTTGCCACAACCGGATTCTCCGGCCAGGCCGAATACCTGATTTTCACCTATGGAAAAAGTGACCCCGTCCACGGCCTTCACAATCCCTTCTTCGGAAGAATAATGGGTCTTCAGATTTTTTACAGTCAGTATATTATTCATGATATCTTCCTTATCTTTGCTTCAGGCGGGGATTAGCAACTTCTTCGTAAGCCCGGGAGATAAACACCAAGGCGCTTACCAGGAGGATGATACAGATAGACGGGGTTGCAAACCACCACCAGGCCGTTCTGATTTTCCCTGAAATCCATAGATTATAAAGCATACCCCCCCCAGGTAATGTTGTTGGGATCTGAAAACCCCAGGAAACTTGCCCCGGCTTCGGCCAGAACGGACCAGGCAATATTGAATGCAGTGTAGAGAAGTAAGAGAGGAAGGATATTGGGCATGATGTGGCCGTAAATGATCCGAAAATTACTGCACCCTCTGGCCTTGGCTGCCTGGATGTACTGGCGCTGCCGGATGGACATGACCTGAGCCCGGATTACCCGGGCCGATGTCCGCCATATAATGCAGCAGATGGCAATGATGACAAACCAGATGTTCCGTCCGAAAAGGGAGATGAGCACGATGAGAAATGGCAGAAAGGGCATGCCGTATACAATATCGGTGAACCGCATGAAGACCTCATCCAGCTTACCGCCATAATAACCGGCCAAAAGGCCTATATTGGCGCCAATCAGTATGGAGACCAGGCCCGAAGTAAGCCCGATAAGTACAGTGGTCCGTGTGGCAAGGATCAGCTGACTTAAAAGATCCCGGCCCATGGCCGTCGTACCTAAGGGAAATTCCAGGCTCGGGTGCCGGAGGATGGCCAGCTTGCCTCCTGAATCCCTGAGTGATTCCCAGAGCTCATGTGGAGCAATGTAAGGGGCCAGCAATGCGATTATTCCGAAAAAAAGCAGGATGACAGCCCCGAACATACCAAAGCGGTTTCCTCTGATAATTTTATATTGCCCAGCCAAAAAGTCTTTTACAATTGAGAATTTCATACCTGCTGCTCCCTTGTGATATGGTAAAAATCTCCAGCACAATTCCTTTGATGCGGTTGTTCAGGAGTGATTGTCATTTTTTGCCTCCTGGAACAGAAATACGAGGATCAAGGTAACAATAGGAAATATCAGCCAGCAGGTTTAAAACGATAACAAGAGTTGCCAGGAGCAAAAAGGTTGCCTGGGCAACTGGATAGTCGTGGGACGAGGCTGCTTCTACCATCAACTGACCCATGCCGGGCCATGAAAAGACTTGTTCAACGATCACCTGGCCGCCCAGAGCAAACCCGATAAGAACCGAAGAAACGGTGAAGACTGGAAGAAGTGCATTTCTTGCCGCATGTTTAATCATCACCGTCATCGGGGAGAGCCCTTTGGCCTGAGCCAATTCAATATAATCGCTGCCCGTTACCTCCAGCATAGAATCCCGCATGATCAGCATGGGCGTCGCCAGATAGTAAAATGCTGTGGTGATGGTGGGCAATATAAGATGGTGAAGAAAATCTTTGTTGAACAACATGGCAATACCACCAGGCAGACGTTCTCCGGGCGTGTTCATACCGCCAGTTGGAAAAAGATCCAATTTATAACTCAAAATCATGAGAAATAAAATTCCAGTGACAAACGGGGGAGCTGACTGGAGTACCAGAGCGCTCACAGTTGCGCTCACATCCAGAGGTCCCCCCCTCTTCCAGGCAATGACCATGCCGATGGCTGTTCCCAGAATCAGGGTAAAACTCATGGCAGCGCCCATAAGGAAAATCGTATTCCAGAAACGGTATTTAAGAATGTCAAATACGGGCTTGGACGTGGTAAAAGAACGCCCCCAGTCCAGTGTAACAAGTCCCTTGAGATAGAGGCCATACTGAATGTAAAGGGGTTTGTCCAGGCCGAACGACTCTTTCAATCTTGCCTGGGACGCTTCATCCAGAGCCGGGTTGATCACCTGTGCAGTGGGATCGCCTGGCATGATACGAAATATAAAAAACAGGATGGTGGCCACTGCAAAAATGGTAAAAATAGTGTAAATGATTCTTCGGATAATAAATTCTTGCACTGTGTACTCCTTATTCCTCTAAAGGCAAAAGGAATGGACGGCCGATCAGACCGTCCATGTTTTTTGGGATAATTTTATCCGGGATAATGCAGCATGCCTTTTTTGTCCCAGGTATACCCTGATTTTGCCAGTATATCCTTGGCTTTGCCTATGTCATTAGGGAACGACTTGACCGCAGGGTTATGCCAGAATTTGTTGGCCGGGGCAATAACAGACCCTCCCACATCGGCAAGACCTGAAAGAATGGCTTCAATGATCAACTCTTTGGGGATCACATGGGCAATGGCTCTTCTAAATTCAGGATCATTGAGTGGAGCCCTCAGGCAGTTATAGGTAAGGGTATAAAATCCGTGATTGGGATATCCCTTGGCAACCACCCCTTTAACCTTAGCCAGGTCCAGAAGCAGACTCGGTTTCAGGATGTAGCGGTTCCGATCGCACTCTCCCTTTTCAATGGCGGCCGCCACTGCGTCATGGGAACCATAGACCGTACCGATGATTCCTGCACATTTGGGCGGATTAAAATGATGCGTAAAGGCAGACACCTTGATTTCACGGCCCCGGTCCCAATAATCAAACTTAAAAGGACCGCTGCCAACGGGGGTTTCGTTTGCAAAATTCAAAGGATCGCTCACATCGGCTTTCTCAGGGATATCCTGCCAGATATGTTTGGGGATCATAAACAATCCGCCCAAAAGGTTAGAAATGAGCGGTGCATATGATTCTTTCAATTTGATGCGCACGCTATTTTTGCCAATCACTTCAACGCTGTCAATTTTTTGAAGAATCGAGTTAAAGAACGGTGCTTTCCATTTGGTGCTGTAATCAAATGTAAATTTTACGTCTTCGGCTGTAAAAGGTTCGCCGTCATGCCATTTCATATTTTTGCGTATGGCCAGATCAATAGTTAAAGGATCCAACATTTTATAGGATTCGGCTGCCCATGGTTTGGGTGAACCATCCGGACCAATCCTGAAAAGTGTATCATAGATCATTCGAAGTTCCATGAACTCAGTGGTGTCCTTGGCTGCAACCGGATTCAGCTTTTTAAGAGGAGAAGGTCTGGCCGTTCTGACATAACCATCCCCCTTAATGACTTCCATGTTAATATCGGTCCAGAAACTGCCGGTACCCTCTCCTAACATGGGAACGACGTTCTTGATCCGGTCGGATCGGTAGGCTGAAGTCATCTGCATATAGGCAATGACGTTATTGCTCTGGGCTTCATGGCAGAGCACCTGGGCTTCATCTACAATCTGTTTTCTCTTGTTAACATCCATCTCTTTTTGCTGGGCTACCACAAGCTGGTCAATTTTGGGATCGGAAAAACCCTCCCAGTTGTATCCGCCTTTCCTGAACTGGGAGGAATGGTGAACCTGGTAGAGAAATACATTGGGGTCAATCCTGAGTGAGGCTCCGGAAAGCATAACAAACCACATATCATAATCGTGTTCCATGATCACTTTCTGAACATTCTGGTTATAATCTATGGGGTTGGCAGCTACATCCCATCCAATCTTCTTGAATGCCTCGGCACAAACCCTTGCTACCTCCGGGCGAACCGGATCCATGGTGGCAGTGGCTGTCATAATTTTCATGGGGTCAATCAATGCGCCGGGTGCTGGAGCGGCAAAAAGCGCTCCCGGACCTGCAAGCATGGATGCTCCGATGGTACCCCCGGTAATTTTCAAAAATTCACGTCTACCCATTTGATTGTTGAACATGTCGGTGATCTCCTTTCATAAAAAATAATTGGCAGCCTCAATTTCTGCCGCTCCAAATTCCCCCATTTCCCAAATGGGTAATGGGTTTGATTCACTGATTTTGTGGATTGAATCTTCAAGATACATGCCATCCTGAAAAAATTAACATTAGAAAGATTAAAAAAGGTTAACCCCTTTTATATTCCTGGTAATTCAGTTCTTGCCAAAGGAAAAGCGGTGATATAGGGGACAGGACTAAGTGTATAAATATTTTACACTTTAAAGAATTATTCGACAATTCATGATACCATTTCAATATCTTAATATGATTGTCTAATTTTTAGACATATATAAGAATTAGACAGTTTGCCGTTCTGTGGGTAACCGGTATTTTTTGACCTTGTTATAGAGCGTCGCCCTGGAGATGCCTAAAATCCCGGAGGATTTGGAAAAATTAAAATTATAGTCTTCAAGCGTCTCCAGAATTACTTTTTTTTCAAGTTCAGCAAGACGAGATCCGGTAAGTCTTCTCTTTGAAAGTCCCACGTTCTCCAGTCCCAGGTTGTCCGGCAAAATTCTGTTGTTCTCGGCCAGGTTGACACCCCGCTCGATCACATTTTCAAGCTCCCGGACATTACCCGGCCATGAGTAACC
>JAQICW010000569.1 GCA_027858355.1 Desulfobacula sp. | reverse complement strand
TTAAACATGCAATACTCAAGTGAACAATAGAAATTGGAGGGATAAGTAAAGATAAATAATTCAACAGATACGTAAATCCAAATATCACACAGCCGGGAACAAAAGTTTCCGGCTGTTTTTGGTGATAAATAGTTGCGAGCCGGGAGCTTCAGATTATATTAACAACTCACTACACACTGCTCATTACCCACTTCTTTCTTCTCACTGTTTTTTAACAGAATTCCTCCAAATCTTAACAAGTAACTGTTTGATTTTTCTGATATTTGTTTATAATTACATAGGCGGCACTCATGAAACGTACTAATTCTGGTTCAAACAGACAAAAAATCATACTGTATTATACCCTTGCTGTTGTGCTACCTGGATTTTTACTGGGTTTTTTGGCCTATAGAGGTATCCAGAATGACCAGGCTCTGCGGGAGAAAGAGAGCAGAAAAAAACTTGAAATAAACAGTCAGGCTTTTTTTACTGAAATAGATTCAAGCTTTGTGCAATTCATGTACGAGCAGACTTCTGACACAAACCTGTCACAATTCAAAAAAGGCGATCCTTCAATGCTTGTGTTGTTTGTCAAAGACAGCAGTGGTTCAAAAAAACTCATATCCCATCAAATGCTTTATCTCCCTGCTGAATTCCTAACTATCAAAAATAAACAGTTAAGTCCGCCTGCCAACATAGAGGAAGGCCTCCGCCTGGAGTTTGTCGGGCGCAGGTTTTCAGAAGCACTCAGGTTTTATCAAAATAAATCACGTATAACAAAAAATTCTGCAGAAAAAATCCAGGCGATGATAGCTTCGGCACGATTATATAACAAGTTAAACCAGACTGACAAGGCCATAGCTATGTATAATAAAATCGGAAAGGATTATCGGGGAAGCCTTTTGAACGGACAGATACCGGTTGGACTGATTGCCGGTCTGGAAATTTTGAAGATCAACCAAGCCATCGGAGAAAATAATAGGAACAATTCCCTGCAATATCTTGAGTTTTTACTTCACCCTCCTTGCGAATACGACAAAAATCAGTTTGAAATGTTTTACCAATCTTTCAAAGATATTATCCGGGAAACAGATCCGGTGATTGACTCCATGTTCGCAAAGCTCGATACTCAAAAAACCATCACTGATCACCTGATCAGAATACTCAGTGGGTCGAATCTGATTGAATACAATGGTTATGATCATTTTAGAGATGACAAAATTGGAGTATCAAGTATTCCAATAAATTCATCTGAACTTGTAATCATGTATTTATCAAGGGTTAAAAATAATGGCGAACAAACCGGCATATTAATTGATTTCCCTGCTTTTCTAAAATCTATATCAGATAAGCTAATCCAAAAACTCGATCCAAATTCCTCAATTAATTTTATAATTGAAGATAATAACGGAATGCTAATTTTTTCTAAGATTATTAATGAAGAAACCGGCTATCTTTCGTTTCCTTTTCCCGAAAAACTTCCCCAATGGAAATTACTGCTAAGTGAAAATAAACCTGGTTTTTTAGCATCTTTATTAAAAGCAGGAAGCGGTATATATCTTTATATTTTTATTCTAATCGCACTCCTCATGGCTCTTGGTTTTGTTTTTACCATCTATACCCTCAACGGGGAGCTCAGGCTGAATAAGTTGAAATCGGAATTCATTTCCAATGTATCCCACGAATTAAAAAGTCCGCTCACCTCCATCCGCATGATGACTGAAATGCTTCATCACAAAAGGGTCAGTACCGAAGAACGCAAATCGGAATATTACTCAGCGATGCTGGAAGATTGCGAACACCTCAGTCATTTAATAGATAATATTCTGGATTTCTCAAGGATGGACGAAGATCGTAAAAAATACGATTTTATCGATTTAGACCTGGATGAACTCCTCCTGAGATTTCTCGAATCAACCCGGGAAAGGCTTCCTGAACCCGGTTTTGATATCCGGTATAGTTGCCCTGACCGGGTACCCATTATCCGGGCCGACAAAGATGCAATTCTACAGGTTTTTTATAACCTGATTGATAATGCAATAAAATTTTCCGGGACATCCAGGCAAATTGATATAGATTTATTTACCAAAAATGATGAATTGCTGCTTTGTGTAAAGGATTACGGAATTGGCATTTCCGGTCAGGATCAGGAAAAAATATTCGACCGTTTCTATCGGGGCTATGACCCACAAAAGATGGGAATCAAGGGGAGCGGGATCGGATTGACAATTGTTAAAAAAATTATGGAGGCACATAAAGGGCAACTCACCCTGGAAAGTATTCCGGGTAAAGGAAGTACCTTTACGGTCAGGATACCATTGAAGGGAACATGAAGTTTGCAGTCCACAATCGGAAGTCGGCAATGGGCAGTCCTCAGTTGGCAATGGGCAGTCAGCAGTAGACTGTGGACTGACGACTGTGGACTGTTTGAAATCAGTAAAAGCAAGTAATAATCAAATAATTATAAAACAATGCCAACAGGATTTAGAAACTTAATTGTATATAAGAAATCATTTGCTCTTGCGATGGACATTTATCACCTTAGCAAGAAGTTTCCAAAAGATGAACTTTATTCTTTAACCTCTCAGATAAAAAGATCTTCAAGATCTGTTTGTTCAAACATTGGTGAAGGATATCGTAAGCGTCTTTATGAAGCTCATTTCATAAGCAAGATGTCTGATTCAGATATGGAAAATACCGAAACCCAGGTCTGGCTCGATTTTACATTTGCATGTGAATACATTACAAAAGAAATTTATGAGGATTTTAATGAGCGATCTGAAGAAATTGGACGATTACTTAATCACATGATTCAAAATCCTGAAAAGTACAAATAATCACTCTTCGCATTGCCGACTGAAGACTGAAGACTGAAGACTGAAGACTAGCGACAAAAACATTTAAAATAACGTTACAAACAATTACTAATGAAGAAGATTCTTATTATTGAAGATGCCTTGAATATCAGGAAGGCACTGGAGGATGATTTTAAGTTCGAGGGCTATCAGGTTGATTCTGCCGCCACCGGACCGGAAGGATTGGAAAAGGCAATGGACCTGGATCTCGATATCATCCTTCTCGACCTGATGTTGCCGGGATTGAATGGTTTGGAGATCTGCAAGGAATTGCGGCGCTGCGATATCGGAACCCCGATTATCATGCTGACAGCCAAGAGCCAGCAATTAGATAAGGTACTCGGGCTTGAACTCGGAGCAGACGATTATGTGACCAAACCATTCAGTCCTTTTGAACTCCACGCCCGTGTCAAGGCTCTGTTACGCAGGTCGGAAATCAGGAACCGCCAAAATATTGCCGCACCAATACAGCTTGGCCCATTTAAACTGGACCCTTCAACATACATCTTTACAAAAAACAACAAACCGGTTCAGCTCACCACTATTGAATTTGATTTGATGAAACTACTGATGCAGCATGCCGGACATGTACTCAAACGAGATAATATTCTAAACAGCATCTGGGGTGAGGAGGTCTATATTACACCAAGAACAGTCGATACCCATATTGCCAACCTTCGGAAAAAGATAGAGGATGATCCCGGTCAATCGCACTGGATTACAGGCATACGTGGTGTGGGGTATAAATTCAATCCTTTTGAATCTTCACCCAATCTTAATCAATCTTAACCAGGCCTTCAAAGGATTAACATTGCAGGTGGTACTTTTATCAAAAAAATAATTCACATCATGAAAACACATCTGATTTTAATTATTGCCTTTGTTCTCCTGGCAGGATTCCTTTCTGCCCAGGACAACAAAGCATCGGTATTGCTTACAAAAGCAATTTATGAAGAAGAAGTAACGGGTAACCTGGACAAAGCAATTAAACTATTTCAGAATATTCTAAAAGAATATCCGGAAAACCGCACTGTAGCTGCTAAAACCTTATATCATTTAGGATTAGTTACTGAAAAAATGGGTAAACAAAACGCCGTTGAATTTTTCACACGTCTGGTCGACAACTATCCTGATCAAATCGATATGGTGGCCCTGGCCAAAGAAAAGTTAGCAGGACTCGATAAAATTGCAGATCCGATCCCTCAGAAACCCATATTCCGCAAAATAAGAACTCCGTTTAACATTCCACAATGGAGCGGAAGCCGTCTTTCACCAGACGGGAAAACACTTGCCTTTGGTTCTGGTAAAGCCGTTTGGACTGTCCCAATACCTGGAAGAGTCGACCCCGATTTGGCTGGTGAGCCGAAGGAATTACCGGGAGCTAATAATGTTCTCGGTGAAGGTCTTTCGTGGTCAGGCGACGGCCATTGGATAGCATTCAGCAGGTCTTATGTGCGTGGAGGAGGAACACGTATTAATTTTAATCCTGAAGGAGCATATATTGATGTTATCCCTTCATCCGGGGGAGAACCAAAAAGAATACCGGTCCCTCAATGGGTGGCTACCAAAGGCGACACACAACGTCGACTAAGTTTGTCGCACGATGGAAAAATGGTTGCATTTGATGCAGGAAATCAAATTTATGTTGCCTCAGTTGAAACCAATGATATCAAACAGCTAACTAATAACGAAGGTATAACACCTTGTTTTTCCCCGGATGGAACAAAAATTGCTTATTTAACGCCCCTTACCTGGCAGGACAATCTTCCTATTTCCCCCGAAGTCTGGGTGATGTCTGCAAAAGGAGAAGATCCTGTTAAAGTCAGTGGCGATCTGGGGAGTCAGGGGATCATAAGCGGGAAGGGTCCAACCTGGTCTCCTGATGGAAAAATGATCGCCTTTGGCAGAGTTGTCCCCAGTGGGCCTCGCGCTGAAGTTTGCATTGTTACCATCCCAAATCAAGGCAGACCTGTTGCTTCTCCAATTCAAATTGAACTTCCCTTATTCAGCACCGATTTTGTGACCGGCTGGACACCCGACAATAAAATCGGTCTCTTGCTTGAGTCTAATTTTCATGAGAATGTTTATACTGTTTCAGTCTTGGGTGGAAAAGTCACTCAGATGAGCGTGGGTGGCAGTCATCCCTGCTGGTCACCAGATGGGAAGCGAATCTATTTCAGAACAAGAGACGGTATTAATTCTGCTCCGAGTGATGGAGGTAAAATGCAAAGACACTCAGGTTTTGTCAAGGCTGAGGATGGTTTAGGTGTACAATATCCTGGGGGTGGAAATTTTATCTCGCCTGATGGTAAATCGATTGTGTTTTCAGGTTGGGAAAAAAGTACTTCTGGACGAGGTATTTACACTATTCCAGTTGAAGGAGATGATCCTAAACAAATTATAAACAAAGGTCAATATCCCTGTTGGTCTCCCGATGGGACTTGGATTGCTTATATGGCTCAGGAAATTGTCGATGAAAAAGAACCTATCGCGACGATATTCAAAATTCCACGGGAAGGCGGAGAGTCAATTAAAATTACCTCAGCATCTGATCTTGTGACTGCAGGCGGTATTGACTGGTCGCCGGATGGGAAGTGGATCGCTTATTTTTCCAAGAAAAAGAACACTTTATCAGGTACTTTAAACCTCATTCCGACCGATGGCGGCGAGTCCAGGGAGGTTTGCAGGGTTCCACATATAATTCCTCACAATGAAATATCCTGGTCGCCTGATGGCCATCAGATTGCTTTTACATCAAGGGGGAAAATATGGTTAGTTTCAGCAAATGGTAGTGAACCGGTTGAAGTGAAGATAGATGTCGATGCCTATGCAGCCATGCTCGACTGGTCCCCTGATGGGAAAAAATTCGCCTTCTCCGCCAACAGCGGCGGGAAACCTGAATTCTGGTTTATGGAGGATTTTTTGCCAAAGGAATAAACTTTCACAAAAGGATGAATAACCCTCGGACATAAGAGTATTTAGGCCAAACAATAAATCTAAGGTAGCTCTGGACAATACTAAAAATAATAAATCATGAGACATTTTTTAAAAACAAGATACTTGCTTATTTTACTGATATGGGGCATGTTTTCATGTAATTCCTATAATGGGGATCGTTTTAAAACATACATTTTACCTTTTAATGTCGATACAGTTGAGCTTAATAAACAGTCAGGTAAAACTATGCCGGGTTCGAATTTTATGGCAAATTGGTCTCCGGATGGGCAATACTTAGCCTATATTAAAGAAGATAAAAAAGCTGATAATCCCTGGCAACTATTTATTCAGGATGTAAAAACCGGCGAAGATCGCAAACTTGCAACTGATCTTTTCATTGCCCTTTCTCCATGTTGGTCTCCCGATGGGAATTCGATCTTAGTTGTTGGGCGGCCGACAAAACGTAAACATACCGGTAAAAATTATAATGGAGGTATTTATGTTATTGATGTTAAAACAGGAAAAATAACTAAAAGTCTGCTTTTTTCTGATTATGAATTCAATCGCCCGGCTGATGCGTCCTGGCCAGTTTCTGATGTTCAATGGTCATTAGATGGGAAAAGTATTTTCTTTCTCTTTTATACAGACCGCCTCGTGAAACATAATTTGGAAACGGGAAAAGAAAAGGTAATTTACAAACATTCCCATTTTAACAGGAACGTATTAAGTCGTTCACCCGACGGCAAAAACCTTCTTTTCGGAGTATATAATTCCAGCGATAATAAAAGTCATCTTTATACAATTCCTGTTGAGGGAGGTCTAGAAAAAGAATTGTGTACTTCTCAGAAAGGCGATCAATTATATGGTGGTTTTTGGAC
>JAQICW010000530.1 GCA_027858355.1 Desulfobacula sp. | reverse complement strand
AAATTCACTTTAAAAACATGCGAAAACCCTGAGCTTGATAAAAGGATTAAAGAATTGTCCCGGGCAGCGGAACGCCTCTTTAAAGTTGCAAGGCAATTGGGAGATAAGATGGTTGATGACCCATTACAATGGGCATCCTACTCATACCCTGCCCTTTTGTGTTTCAGTGAAATAACCATGATCTGGAGATTGCTGGATATGGCAGTGATCGCCCATGACTTACAAAAGAAAAAGCCTGTTGATTATTTAAGGGGAAAAATTATCCAGGCCACATATTTTACAGATACGACCCTTCCTCATACCCTGGCACGTACAAATATACTTTTACGCAAGGAGCGAGAAATTTTAGACATGCCGGAAAAAGCTTTTTAGGTGATTTAATTTCAGCCAATGAGGAATAAAAATAATAATTAAAATTTAATCAATTTTTATTGTAAAGGACAAAGATGAACAATTATCTTAACGAGTTCAATAAAAAGCTTGTTTCAGCAGCAACAGCGGTAAAGGTTGTTAAATCCAATGACTGGGTTGCATACAGCCATTTTGTCATGTTTCCTGAAACCTTGGACATGGCACTTTCCATGAGGGCAAAAGAATTGACCGGGGTAAAGGTTAAAACTTCCACTGCCATGCACCCCATAAACGTCGCAGAATGTGATCCCAACCAGGAATCCTTTATTTATAATAGTTCATTTTTCAGTAAACACGACAGGCAGCTTGGAGACAAAGGACTTGCCCATTATATTCCTGGAAATTTCCATGAAGAGGTAAGATACCTTAAAGGTAAACATACTGCTCAACCCAATGTTGCCATGATCAAGACAGCTCCCATGGATGAAAAGGGAAATTTTAATTTTGGACCTTCCCCCACCTTTACCCTTGCAACCTGTGAATTGGCCGACACGGTTATCATCGAGACAAACAATAATGTACCCTCCTGCCCAGGTGGAAAAAATGAAAGCATTCACATATCCCAGGTGGATTATATCGTTGAAAGTGACGATTCCCCGCTCCCAACCATTCCGGAAATTGCTGTGACAGATACTGATCGAAAAATAGCAGAATTTATCATGGAAGAATTAAGTGATGGTTGCTGCCTTCAGCTTGGAATTGGCGGGACATCCAATGCAATTGGCAGCATGATAGCTGATTCAGATTTAAAAGACCTTGGTTTTCACAGCGAAATGATGAATGATTCCTTTTTAAAACTTTTTGAAAAGGGAAGGATTAACGGATCTAAAAAGAATATTGATAAAAACAAACATGTATACACCTTTGCCATGGGCTCGGAAAACCTTTATGGATTTCTTGATAAAAACACTTTATGCGCAGCCTATTCAGTTGATTATACCAACGATTACGAAGTGATTGCTAAAAATGATAAAGCCATAAGCATAAACAATGCCCTACAGGTGGATCTTTATGGACAGGTCTGTTCTGAATCCCAGGGAATTCGACATATTTCAGGCACGGGGGGACAGCTTGATTTTGTCATTGGTACTACAAAATCCAAAGGGGGCAAGGCTTTTATCTGCCTGCATTCAACTCGGAAAAGAAATGGGAAGTTAGTCTCCAATATCGTTGCCAATGTCCAGGGAATAGTGACTATACCAAGATCCATGGCATTTTATATTGTAACTGAATATGGCCTGGTAAACCTTAAGGGGAAAACGACCTGGGAAAGGGCGGAAATGCTTATCTCTCTTGCCCATCCAATGTTTCGGCAAGAATTAATAGATCAATCCCGACAATCAGGTTTGTTTACCCGGGCCAATAGAAAATATATTTAAATATAAGGAGGTGATAAATACGGGGGAAAGGATTTTACTATGCATAAATTAATAACTAACAATTTATTAAAGGAAAATTACTATGGGAAAAAAGATCGCAAGTCAAATGCTTATTTCTTTGTTTATGATGTGCTTATTGGTTGCTGGAAACAGCCCTGCTATTGCAGGTGATAAGGTTCTTCTCTCCATCGCCACAGCCAGTACTGGCGGAAGCTGGTACCCTGCAGGCGGGGCCATTGCAAGTGTTATTAATAAATATGTTCCCGGCGCAGAAGCGTCGGCTCATCCTTCTGCAGCAAGCCGTGAGAACATTCGTTTAATTGAAAAAAAGAAAACAGATCTTGGTATGGTCATGCCTGACGTTGCATACTTTGCTCAAACAGGAACAGATCTATATGATGGAAAACCGCCTGCTAAAATCGCCGGACTTTTTTCTTTCTGGGGAATAGACCTTTTAATTATTGCCAGGGCCAATACAGATATATACAAAATTGAAGACTTAAAAGGTAAAAAAGTTGGCTTCGGACCTCCAGGCAGTGGCAGTGAGGCCATGTCTAAAAGAATTCTTGGCGAGTATGGCATCACATACAAGGATTTAAAGGCCCAGTTTTTGTCTGCTCCGGAACAGGCAAGAGCTTTAAAGGATAACTCTCTTGACGCAGCAATGTATACCATTGGAACTCCGGCATCTGCCTTTGTTGATCTTTGCACTCTGAACAAATGCCGCCTCATTCCCATTGAAAAAGAAATGATGGGGAAACTATTGAAAAAATATCCCTACTACTCAGCGTCTGTTATTCCTGCCAACGCATACCCCCAGATCACAACTGATACTCCAGCCTTAAAATGGCTGGGTCTTATTGTGGTATCTGAAGATATGGATACAGATCTTGCCTATAATATTGTAAAAAATGTCAGCAAAGACCATCTGGATGAATTCAAGCAATGCCATGCAAAAGCCAAAGGTCTTACCACT
>JAQICW010000457.1 GCA_027858355.1 Desulfobacula sp. | reverse complement strand
GGCATCTTCTGATCAAGAACCACCACTTGCGGATTCTCGTGCCGGACTATTTTTATGGCATCTTCGCCATTGCTGGCATCAAGAACATGGAATCCTCTGTGACCCAGCTGTTTTGCCAGATTTTCCCGGAAGCGGTCTTCGTCATCAATCAACAATACCTTGAGTTTCTTGTTATTTCCATTTGCTGTTTTCTGCTCTTCCATAATCCTTCCTTTTATTATTCTATTGTTTGGTTAAAATATAAAAAAATTTTATCGTTCATCACGCTCTGTGAATCGGCAGCGATATTATAAATGAACTTCCAGCCCCTTGTGATGACTGCACATCGATGACTCCGCCAAGGGCTTCTACAATGTTCAATGACACACTCAGACCAAGCCCGGTTCCTTTTCCCACTTCCTTTGTCGTAAAAAATGGATTGAATATCTCATTGAGCTGTTCCGCAGACATTCCTTTGCCAGTATCTTTGATCATAATTTGTATGTCCGAGTCATTTCTAGTGGTGGTAATGGTTATTTTTCCGGGTCCTGAAATGGCATCTCCCGCATTATTGATAAGATTCAAAAAAACCTGGCGGATCTGGTCGTGATCCATCATTATTTCCGGCAGACCGGGATCATAATCCCGTATTATTTCAATATCTGCCACTTTAAACTCGCGCTCTTTAAGCCCGCTCATTACGTCGTCCAGGACCTGGTTTACATTACAGGGAGAAAACTTAGGCTCGCTTTTACGTCCAAAAGCCAGAAGCTGCCGGGTGATGGTTCTTGCCCGGAAAGCTGCCGTGTCAATGGTATCAATTTCCTTAATAATTTCTTCCGGGCTAGGATTAAGATTAAATTCAGGATTGAGCATATCTCTCACAACCCCACTGGTAGCAACGATGATGGCCAGGGGATTATTGATTTCATGGGCCACCCCCGTAGCCAGTTCACCCACGGAGGCAAGCTTTGATGCATGAAAGAGCTGGTGCCTCAGTTCATCCTTTTTTTCCACCATACCCCGGGCATGGTCTATCATCCTGCTATTTGCAAACCATATTCCAATGGCGATGGCAATAAAAACAATAGCAAGGCTGATGGTCATAATACGCCGGCTCTGATACATTTTTGCATGGGCAATATTCAATGGTTGGCAGACAATCAATGCCCAAGGGGTTTCTTTCAGCCATGCATAGCCGATGAGGATGGCATCCCCGCTTTTTTTGATTTCCATTACACCTGATGGAGTCGTCAAGGGTGGGATATATTCGCTTTTGCCGAGCAATTCTCCTCTGTCCGGATCAACAATTTGATAAAGTCCCTCTTTATTGATTAAAGAGGCTTCAACCTCTTTTCCGCGATTGATGGATCGCAAAAACATATAGAACTTATCCGGATCAAGGGTGGATCGCATGATATAAGGATTTCCATCAATGATCTGCCTGACGGCAATGGTAAAGTGCGGTTTGTCCCTGAATCCATGGTAAATATTACTGATATAATAATGCCGTTCCTGATTCAACAGGGTTTTAAACCAGTTTTCATCGCTGTAATCTTTATCTTTAAGGTATGGAAAAGGACCGGCATATCCTGTCTGAACACCCTGGGTATTAAGGAATCCCACATCGATGAAGGCATCATTGACCTGTCTTAAATCCCGGAGAAAATTCTGCATTTTATCCTGGGAAGGATTAAGGCTGAAATCAAGGCTGTGAAAAAGGCTGAAAATATTGACAACCCGTTCCTGCAAAAAAAGATCAATGGTATTTTTCTGGCTGTTTGAAAGGGCTTCCAGATTGAGTCTTCCGGTATTTTTCAAGGTAGCGCTGAACTGAAATTGAAAATATGCAAAAAACACGGCATAGGGCAGCATAAAAGCCGCCATGAGTCCAAGGCCAAGTCGCATTTTTAACTTTTTAAAATATGTTTTTCTTTTATCGGTTTGTGTACTGATGGTCTGCCTTTTTTCAAAAGCCTCTTGAATCTTTTGGGAAATATCATCAATATCAGCCGGCTTTATCAGATAATTTGCCGCTCCCAATTTTACGCCTTCCACAGCAGATTCCACAGTACCATGGCCTGTGAGCATAATGACTTCAATCAAAGGAAAAGCTCGCTTGATTTTCTTTAAGGTTGTAATTCCGTCCATGCCCGGCATTTTGACATCCAGAATAACAACCTGGATACTATGGTTTTTCAACTTATCAAGTGCTGCCATACCGCTTGAGGCGGTTTCAACTTTATAGCCTTTTCTTTCCAACAATTTTTTAGTGGTAGAAAGAAATCTTTCTTCATCATCCACCAGCATGATATTTATATTTGGCATTTGCCTTTTTCCTTTTCTATAATCGAAAAGATCAGATTCAGCCCATTATATCTGTGCCACCCGTTTCAAAAAAGCAATCTTTATGCCAAATAAAAATTCGACGTTAAAAACTATTAAATGATTGAAATATTGGAAGATATTGATTCAGCGCTAAAAATAGTCGTGTTAAAAAACTTGCAGCAGTGTCAGTATTTTTTACAGATTGATTAAATTATGTCCGTATTCTTTACAAGCTGTAAAACATGCTGATACCATAAATTGATCTTTTTTCTTAGAAGCTTGCGTATTCCTTGACAAAAACACATTCTTATTTTATTGCTATAGGTGTCATATAAAAGCAGTTATGATCGCCACAAAAAGCCAGCAGGGGATTTCCTTTGTTTCCCGGGGCCAGGCCATAAAAGAGTAGGCCCAATGAAAAATGTCATAATATTTTAAACCCGTTAAGGAAAGTAATGATCCTCTCCATCATCCTGAAAAAACTTAAGACAGCATTTACTGATCTTTTACCCATTATTCTGGTGATCGCTTTTTTTCAGATTATTATCTTAAAACAGCCATTACCGCAAATGGGAGAAGTTATTTTTGGTGCTCTTCTTGTGGTGGCCGGTCTTACTCTGTTTGTTCAGGGGTTGGAAATGGGCCTGTTTCCCATTGGTGAGTCAATGGCCCATGCCCTTGCCAGGAAGGGCAGTCTTTTCTGGCTCCTTTGCTTTGCCTTTGCCTTAGGGTTCTCAACCACAGTGGCAGAGCCTGCTCTCATTGCTGTGGCCAGGGAAGCAGCAGAGATTGCCGGCCAGGGGGGCCTTATTGACCCGAGCCAGGAATCTTTAAATCAATATGCCTTTGGACTTCGCATGTCTGTGGCTTTTTCCGTGGGACTTGCTATTCTTATCGGTGTTATGCGTATCATCCGGGGTTGGCCTATTCATTATCTGATCATCAGCGGTTATGTTGTTGTGATGCTTATGACCATCATTGCTCCAAAAGAGATTATCGGTATAGCCTATGATGCAGGCGGAGTAACCACATCCACCATCACTGTACCCCTGGTTGCAGCTTTGGGAGTGGGGCTGGCCTCATCCATCAGAGGACGAAGCCCTCTTGTGGATGGTTTTGGTCTTATTGCTTTTGCTTCTCTTCTTCCCATGATCTTTGTCATGGGTTATGGTCTTATAATTTTCGGGTAAAAGGGGCAGATTTTCATGGAATTCATATATGATTTCAGCAAAATATTGCTTGCCACCTGTAGAGATGTTCTGCCGATCATTATTTTAATTGTCAGTTTTCAACTTCTGGTTCTGCGCCAGCCAATTCCCCATCTACGTCGTCTCATTGTCGGTGGTGTCTATGTTGTTATTGGCCTTGCCCTGTTTCTGGCAGGACTTGAAAAAGCACTTTTCCCCCTGGGGAATATAATGGCTACTCAGTTGTCTGATCCTGCCTTTATTTATGGAGCAGGAGAAGTTGTTACCCAGGCAGACTGGAAAGCCTATGGCTGGGTGTATCTTTTTGCGGCAATGATCGGCTTTGCAACCACCATTGCCGAACCATCTCTCATTGCCGTGGCATTTAAAGCCAACGAGGTATCAGCCGGCACGATCAAACAATGGGGATTAAGGATCACTGTTGCCATAGGTGTCGCATTTGGCATAAGCCTTGGAACCTTTCGTATTATCACGGGCACCCCGCTTTATGTATATATTTTGGTGGGCTATATGATTGTTATTGTCCAGACCATATTTGCCCCCAAAAGCATCATTGCTCTGGCCTATGATTCCGGCGGGGTTACCACTTCAACAGTTACAGTGCCTTTGGTGGCAGCTCTTGGCCTTGGGCTGGCTTCCACCGTGCCTGGACGGAATCCTGCCCTGGACGGTTTTGGCCTTATTGCCTTTGCCAGTCTTTGCCCTATTATAACAGTTATGGGGTATGCTCAGTTAATGCACTGGCGTACTAAACGTAAAACATAATTTATGGAGAAAACTAATGCGCTTTAAACTTATTTTAGCCTCGGTAAAGGCAGATATCACTGACAGTATTGTTGATGCGGCAAAAG
>JAQICW010000409.1 GCA_027858355.1 Desulfobacula sp. | reverse complement strand
TTCCAGGGCAATTTTGGATTATTGTAACTGCAACAAATATGAAGCTAAAATGTAGAAAACAATGCTTGTCATTGAATGAAAAAATCCAATGGAATGACTATAAATTTATTTGTTTATGTCTTCACCCAAAATAATTGACATTACATAGTATTGTTTGATAAGCACGGCTCATGAACAAAGACATTCTCAAAAAAATTACCACATTCGTAACCAACGTAACTCGGGGAAACTATTCCAGTAGCAAAGACGTCGAGAATCTGCCAGCGACAGCGAATCTTCAGGAAGATGAAGCCGAATTTCTGGAATCCTTAGGGCTGATGTCAGTCAAACTGGAAGCAAGAGAATTTGCCCTTGAAGAAACCATCAAGGACTTGCGGTCCAAAAATGCCGAACTGATGGAGGCCAGGCAAAAAAGTCAATTATTTTCGACCGTCTTTGTCAGCCTTTTTCTTTCCATCTCATTTTATGTCTTCCTTATATCTCTGGCCAGAAGTCTTGACTACCATGAGAATGATTCGGCCCGGATTGTCGAAGCCATCTTTTTGTGCGTGTGTATTCTCATTATCCGAAAAAGCGGTTTGCCATTTTCCTCTTTAGGCCTTACGTTCAAAGGGATCATGGAATCCATCCGCTTTATGCTGCCGGGCACAATTACCATATGCCTGGGGCTCATGGTCATCAAAGGGTTGTTCATCTTGTTGGAAATTCCTGGAATGGAGCATGAATTATTTGTTCTGAGTAATTTCGACCTGCTCTTCATCGTTTATCTGCCTGTAGCCTTTCTTCAGGAATTTTTAGCCCGAGGAGTCATCCAGACGGCCATCGAGTCAGTGCTTGACGAGCGAAAAGCCACGTTCTGGGCGATCATCACAGCATCGGCCCTGTTCGGCCTGGTGCACATTCAATTGTCGGTTGGCGTTGCCTTGGCATCGTTTCTTTGCGGGATATACTGGGGGTATCTGTACTCCAGGCTAAGATGCTTGGCAGGTGTGACCCTGTCCCACGTTCTGATTGGAAATATGGCCTATGTCCTGGGCTTTTGGGATTATCTGTTACTTATCTAAGGAGGTGACCTCATGAGCCTGACGCTTTTTACAAGCCTGAAACGGCTTATAGCCTCCACCGTCATCTGGGCCTCAATATCCCTTTTCACTATGATGCTTTTTCTGGTCATGCTGCTGGTTACTACAGTGACGTTCCCTTTTGATACCAGGCGCAGCCGCGAGCATTCCCTGTGCTTCTGGTGGTCGGACGCGGTTATCGGCGTGAACCGGTATTGGAATGTGACCCTCAAAGGGTTGGAGAACATTGATCACCACCGCACCTATATCATTGTGGCCAACCATCAGTCGCTCGCGGATATCGCATTGCTGTTTCAAACAAGGGCGCAATTCAAGTGGATAGCCAAGGCCTCTCTTTTCAAGATTCCCTTTCTTGGATGGTGCATGTCATTGGCAAGGCATGTTCCTTTGCGACGGGACAATATTTCCAGCGCTCGAAGGGTCTATCATGAAGCCTCTGATTGGATCGACAAAGGGATTTCCGTAATGTTCTTTCCGGAAGGCACTCGGAGCACATCGGGTGAATTGCAGAACTTTCACCTTGGGGCGTTCAAGCTGGCCCTCAAAAAGAATGTGCCTGTCCTCCCGATCGCCATTCAAGGCACATCGAAGGCCATGCCTAAGGGGAAATGGATTTTCAACCCCGATGGAGATATCAGTCTGACGGTGCTACCGGTCATCGAGTCGGAAGACTTTCAGCTCAGTGGTCCGGAAAGTCTCATGAAGGCTGCAAGAGATAAAATTAATGAATAGACATCGTCAATCCACATGGGCAGTATCATGGACATTCAGGTCATCAAATCAAACAGGTCATGTAAAACAAAAATTTAAGCCCGGCCCAGTAATTGGTTTGCAAAAGAGCTTATGCTTCTAAAATTGGCTGTTTTCCGTGGGGCACTAGCTGATATCCGTATTATATAGCCGCAAACTGTTTGTTACCACGGAAATACTGGAGGCTGCCATGGCAAGAGCAGCTAAAATAGGATGAAGCTGTCTTAAAAATTCCGGGAACATCTCAAATGGTGCCAAAATCCCTGCTGCAACAGGAATCAGAATAATATTATACACAAATGCCAGGAATAAGTTCTGTCTGATTGTAGCAATTGTTTTCCGGCTTATTTTGATGGCTTTTGGAATGCCGGTCAGGTTCCCGCTTGAAAGGATCACATCCCCGGCTTCAATGGCAACATCGGTTCCCGTGCCAATGGCAAAACCAATATCAGCCTGGGCAAGGGCTGGAGCATCATTGATTCCATCCCCCACCATCCCCACCAGCATATTATTTTTCTGAAATGCCTTTATTTTACCGGATTTTTCTTCGGGCCTCACCTCTGCTTCAACATCATCCACGTTCACTTCACTGGCAATGGCGCGGGCTGTCTGCAAATTATCTCCCGTCAGCATAACCACTTTAATATTTTCAGCATGGAGCTCTTTAATGGCCTGTTTTGAATCAGGTTTCAATACATCAGAGACAGATATAACCCCCAGTACATTATTGTCCTTTGCCAGGACCATGACTGTTCTGCCCTTATTCTGCAATTCAAGGATCATCTTTCTGATGGCATCGGGCATATCTGAATCCTGTTCAAACCACAGTGGTTTGCCAAACCTGAAAACCTGGCCCCCAAGTTCAGCCTCAACCCCAAAACCGCTTATGGCTTTAAAATTTTCTGGATCATTCAATACCAGGCCTTTATCCTGGGCAAATGCGACAATGGCTTTGCCAATGGGGTGCTCAGAGCCTTTTTCCAGAGAGGCCGAAAGTATCAGGAGTTCATCAGCAGATAAGCCGGAAGTCCTGGCAGGAATCCAATCTACCACGGTGGGTTTACCCATGGTTATGGTTCCGGTTTTATCCATGACGATAATTTCAAGCTTGGCAGCATTTTCAAGAGCGTCGCTTCTTTTAAACAAAATCCCGTTTTCAGCACCTTTCCCCGTGCCTGCCATAATGGCCGTGGGGGTTGCAAGTCCCAGGGCACACGGGCATGCAATGACAAGCACAGCCACCATCCTGATCATAGAGGGAACAAACTCTCCTGTTATCCCCCACCAGATGCCAAAGGTGATCAAAGCAATAATGATAACAGCGGGAACAAATACTGCTGCCACCCTGTCTGCAAGGGCCTGGATCGGCGCCTTGCTTCCCTGGGCTTCCTGTACAAGCCTTATGATCTGGGAAAGAGCTGTATCTTTGCCCACACGGGTGGCCCTGAATCTTAAAAGACCTTCACCATTAACAGTTCCACCCGTAACAGTATCATCTTTAACTTTATCAACGGGAATGGGTTCTCCTGTGAGCATGGATTCGTCAATTGCCGAGGCGCCTTCAATAATGATACCATCAACGGGAATCCGCTCTCCTGGCCTGATAACAATGATATTATTGAGTTGAACCAGGGATATGGAAATTTCTTTTTCAACACCATTCTCAATGATGGTGGCGGTTTTTGGCTGAAGTCCGATCAATTTTTTTATGGCCCCGCCTGTTTTACCTTTGGTCCTGGCTTCAAGAAGCTTACCAAATTTAATCAAAGTAATGATAACGGCAGAGGTCTCAAAATAGACATGCCCGCCAAGCCCTGGAAGGACAAGGATGGAAAGCGAATAAAAATAGGCCACGGAAGACCCCAGAGCAATCAAAACATCCATGTTGGTATTTTTATTTTTTAAATTCTTATAAGCTCCCACATAATAGTCTATACCCGTATAAAACTGGACGGGTGTGGCAAGGAAGAGGAAAAACCAGTTTACCCATGATGCATGACTCCAGGAACCAATCAGGCCAAAGTCCCTTGACATGCTGATGAGAAACAATGGCAGGGCAAAAACAACACCCACAATGAATTTTTGCATCTGATCCTTGATTTCAGCATTTCTTGCAATCTCTTCCACATCTTCTTCATCCTGTCCTTCATCAGCAACAATCAAATCAAACCCGCTTTTCCTTATCTGAGCCAGGATTATATCAAAAGAGACAATGGATGGAATATACTCAACAAGTAATCTTTCCGATGCAAAATTCACCGTTGCCGATACAACACCCTCTACTTTTTTATTCAATGTTCTTTCAATGTTTGCTGCGCAATTGGCGCAGCTCATGCCTGTGACTGGCAATTCTTTTCGGCTTATGGGAACTTTAAACCCCAGATCATGGATTGTATGAATGATGTCATTTGAACCAATTTTATCCGGATCAAATGATATAATTGCTGTTTCAGCTACAAAATTCGCATTGGCGCTTGTCACCCCATCCAGTTTACCGACAGCTCTGGTGATATTTGCAGCACAATTAGCGCAGCTCATCCCCGTAATAGGCAAATTCAAGGTTAGTTCACGCATACAGATCTCCTTAAAAATATCATTGGCAGCAGGCAATGCTTACTTGCTCTTTGCGTTGTTGATTTAATATAAACATAAATAATTCATTTGCAAAAAAATTCATATTCCCATATTTTAAGGTAATGATCGTCCTGAATGCCATATTCCCGATATTTGCCCTGCTTTTGCTTGGAAACCTCCTAAAACACTTTAACATTACCAATGACACTTTTTTTAAAACCTCAGACAAGCTTGTCTATTTTATTTTTTTCCCTGTCATGCTGTTCTGGAAAATCGGAAGCGCAGCCCCGGACAAGGGAATCAGTGTTAATTTATGCCTGGCTGCCATTCTATCTGTGGTCATTGTTTATCTATTAAGTCTTGCAGTGATTCAGCTGTTCAACATCTCAAATTTTCAGGCTGGCACCTTTTCCCAGGCCTGTTTTAGGTTTAACACCTATATTGGTATGGCCATTGTCATGAATACTCTTGGAGAATCAGGTATCAAATACTTTGGTCTCCTCATCGGATTTGCCATCCCCATTATAAACGTTCTTGCCGTTTCAACATTGATCTGGTACTCTGGGCAAAAGGGAAGCCCTATGCAGAATTTGAAGTATCTGTTAAAGGCGCTGATTTCCAATCCCTTGATCCTGGGGTGTGCTGCAGGACTTTTTTTTTCCAGATCCCAGCTTTCTTTTCCTGTTTTCATTGATAACACATTTTCCCTCATGACCGCTGTTACCATGCCCCTGGCCCTGATTTCCATTGGTGGTGCATTAACCCTTCAAGGTCTCAAACATAACACAAAAATTTCTTTTATTGCATCTTTGGTAAAACTATTGATACTACCGCTAATTGGATTTTTCCTTTTAAAAGCATTTTCCATAACGGGAATCCCGTTCAAAGCTGGAATGATTTTTTTCACCCTGCCCACGGCAACATCCATATATATTCTCTCGGCCCAGTTGAACAGTGATACCCAGCTAGCCTCAGCTGCGATTATGCTGTCAACACTACTCTCTATTATTTCCCTGTCTGCTGCTCTTTTAATTTGAATTTATTTTGTTCTTAATTTTGCAATCTTTAAAAATTTATGTATACTTGACCCCCATAAGCCAATGTTTGACTGAGATAGATCAAGTTCAGATAGACTTTAAAAAAAGGATGTGCCCATTATGAAAGCCCATAGCATTGTTATCCTCTTTTTATCTTTAGTAATTTCTTTGACTTTTTTCCAGACCAATGCAAGCTCAATAGAATCTTCAAGTGACCAGATTCTTAAATTTGGTATGAATATCAGTACCATGGGAACACTGGACCCGCATTTTGCTGCAGGTTCCCAGGACAGGGCCGTTGCCGACATGGTTTTCAATGGTTTATTAAGGTATATACCGGGCAATGCGCCCAGAATCGAACCTGATATTGCCCAGAAAATACCTGAATTCAAACTGATCAGGGGCAAACAGATATGGACTATTCTTCTTCGTAAAGGCGTAATGTTTCATGCCGGCCCAGCAACCCCTGCCTATGAATTAACAGCAGATGATGTAATTTTTTCCTTGAATAAATCCAAAGATAAAAAATTCTGCGCCTATGCCGGCGGTTATGAAGGTATGACCTTTAAAAAAATTGATCCCTATGTAGTCCAGATAATACTGGACAAACCCATTTCACCAATTCTTTTCTTTCCCAAGATTACCAATTATGGCGGCGGATTCATTGTGAGCCAAAAAGTCATCAAAACCATAGGGTATGATGCTTTTACACATCACCCCGTTGGAACCGGTCCCTTTGCCTTTCAAAGGTGTGAGGAAGGAAAGCGCCTGTACTTAAAAGCCCATGATCAATATTTCAGGGGACGTCCCCTGCTTGATGGTGTACAGATACTTTTCATCCCTGATGTTGAAGACCGTATAGAGGTGTTGAAAAAAGGTGGGCTGGATGTCATCACAGGCTCTGGCCAAAAAGGATGGATTGAATCCATGGAAAATGATAAGGATGTAATCATTGACACCCATGGTGTGGGTGAAGTCGCAACCCTCTATTTCAACACGCAAATGAAACCATTGGATGACATCAGGGTCAGGCAGGCCATTGCATTTAGTTTAAGCCGGCAGACTTTCCTTGGCACAATCAACTCCAAAATCTCGGGAAGCGTTTATTCCCCTGTGCCGGAACAATTTTTGCCTGGAGGATTATCCCGGGAGGATGTCAGGATCTTAAACCTGGAATATTTCCAAGATCTTTATAAAGCCAGGCAATTGTTAAATGAGGCCGGCTATCCAAATGGGTTTACACTGGATGTGGTCTCTTCGGAAAAATGGATATATCAGACCTATTATAACGCACTCAAAAAACAGCTTGCAAAAATTAACATCACCTTGAATATAAAGGTGGAAACGCACGCAAATATGCACAAACAAATCCGGCAAAACTCTCTCCCCATTGTCATCTATCCAGCCTGGCGTCCCAATGCAGATGCATACCTGACCCGTTTTTTTCATTCTGACTCCATTATTGTCACAGGCAAAAAGCCAGACACCAATTTTTCCCTTTATGACAAAATTGACAAACTCATTGAAGCAGCCCGTTTAGAAATTGATCCAGAGGCACAAATCAACCTGTGGATTCAGGCCCAGATCAGGATATTAAGTGATATGGCAGCCTATCCCATCCTGTTTACAAAACAGGTTTATCTCAGAAAAAATTATGTGGATTACGGACATCCTCTTGTTTCAACCATGTCTCTTTATCCCCAGTTTACTGAAAAAACAAATTTAAATAAAATTAAATAATTTTCTTGATGTTGTTTTTTTGAACGGCTATGGATAATCCATGAAAACCTATACAAAAATACTTATCACCACCCTGCCGCTGGTCTTTTTTTTCCTTATTGCAACGGTTGGCATATCTTATTATTTTTCACGCAATGCCCTGACATATCTTGCTGAAGAATGGTTATCAACAAGAGCATCGGAAGCCATGGGCATTGCAAAAAAACATGAAAACATCCTTTACAAATACGATCTGGAAAACATTCCGGCAAGCCTTGTAAAAGCCAAGATGGATGCCATAAAGGAAATATCTGGTATTAAAATTGGAAAAAAAGGGTACTTTCTTGGTGTGGACACCAAGGGTATCATCATATTTCACCCGAACAAATATTATGTTGGCATGAGTGTGGGCAATGAGAACTGGTACAACAACCTTAAGAAAGAAAAAAGCCGCATATTTTTAACCCTTCAAAATGAAAATAGTCTTGCCATCTACGACTTTTTTCCGGAATGGGACTGGTTGATTCTTGCTATAGCCCCGGAAAAAGAGGTTTATGGCCTGGCAGACCAGATGAAACCATACCTTTTATCCCTTGGTATTGGTGCGGCCATTATTCTTTCATTTGCTTTAATGGTATTGAGCCGACGTCTCATGAAACCCTTGCAGTCATTGGTTCAAGGAGCTGAACGTATTGGAAAAGGTGACCTTGACACAGAAATTTCTATCAAAACACATGGTGAATTTGCCGACCTTGCTAAAGAATTTAACTGGATGGCAGCCAGACTGAAAGAGACTGTGACAGCACTGAAATACAGTGAAGAGTATTTCAGATCTCTGATTGAAAATGCTACTGATATTGTGACCATTACAGATTCACAAGGAGACTTTATTTACGCAAGTCCATCCATGAAAAGGATTCTTGGATATGATCCGGCTGACCTGATCGGTAAAAATTCTTTTGATGTCATTCATCCTGATGAAAAAGACATGGTACGTAATCGATTTAAAAAAATAATTCGGGACGGAGTTGGTTTGAGGAGTATAGAACACAGAGTTAAACATCATGATGGATACTGGTGTACTCTGGAATCCACCAGTCAAATCTCCTGGCCCACCCGGCTGTCAAAGGATTTGTTATTAACTCAAGAAATATCAGTGAACAAAAACTTGCCAGAGAAGCAATAAAAAACTCCCATCTGGAACTGGAGCATCGGGTTGAAGAAAGAACCAGGGAACTCTTTTTGCTGAATCAAACCCTGAACAATGAACTTCAGGAACGAAAAATAAAAGAAGCCGAACTGGAAAAAGCCAATCAGACAAAAAATGAATTTCTTGCAAATATCAGTCATGAAATCAGAACACCTTTAAATTCTATCATCGGTTTCAGTGAGATCTTATCGACAATGATTACAGACAACCAGGAAGACAATTATTTAAATGCCATAAAACTCGCCGGAAAAAATCTGCTATGCCTTATTAACGATATTCTCGACCTATCAAAGATGGAGGCGGGTAAGCTTGAAATCAACAAGGGGCTTGTAAATATCCATTATTTATTAGATGACATCTGCCAGCTATTTAAAGCCAGAATTGAAAAAAAAACCATCCTGTTTATTAAAGACCTGGACGATAAACTCCCAGATAAACTTTTTATGGATGAAACCCGGCTCCAGCAGATCCTTGTTAACCTGATTGATAATGCCATCAAATTCACAAACCAAGGCCATGTTAAACTTAGGATTCAACAGATAAAAACACATAAAGATACCAATAACCTGAAGGTCACAAGTAAGATTGATCTTGCCATTTCCGTGGAAGACACTGGTATTGGAATTCCTAAAGATAAACTGAATATTATTTTTGACTCGTTTCAGCAAACTTCTTCCCACATCAGCAGGACATATGGCGGAACAGGTCTTGGGCTTTCCATATGCAAACACCTGGTTGAACTAATGGGAGGCCAGATCCAGATTGAGAGTACTGAAGGAAAGGGCACTGTTTTTAATCTGGTTTTGCCTGAAATTGAAATCAGACAAGATACATCTGAAAGAGGGAAGGAAACTCGTGTCAATATCCAAAAGCTTTCTCAAAAACCTTTTAACTCGCGGCAGAATATGCCCGGCCCCAACCTGGAACCAGGAAACCCAAGCATGAGTTTATCAATTGAGTTGTTAAAAAAATACTGTCTTGATAATAATGAATTAAAGAAACAAATTGATTCTGAGATTTTTCAGCTAATACCTGAATTTCAAGAAGGGGTTAAAATTGGGGATATCCAAATAGTTATAGAAAATATCATCTGCATCGGGGAGACCTTTCACATGCCTGAGCTCACAGAGTTCGGCCAAAAACTTTCTCAATATGCTCAATCCTTTGATATTGAAAAACTAAATGGCAGCCTGGGTCAGCTTTCCGGCATCTTAAAAAAAATTGTATAATTCCTGTGAATCAATTCTTCTTTTCAGGAAAAAGCCATGACCTGATCCATCCCAAAAAGGTATTTCCTTTAAGCAATTCTTTTTCTGCCGCCTCAAAGGCCTGGATGGTCAGGTTACGTGTGACCTTCAGGTTACGTTTGACCTTCAGATCATCAGTATCTGCAAATCTGTCCTTACGTGTTATGATGGGTTTGTCCGGGTCCAGTTGTTTAATAATTTTAGCAGGATTTCCAGCTGCAATCACATTGGCAGGTATATCTGAAGTGACAACAGACCCCGCACCTATAATACTGTTTTTACCAATGGTCACCCCTTTACAGATAATTGAACTGTCCCCAACCCATACATTTTCCTCAAGCACAACAAAGCTTTTCTCTCTGGGTGGCATTGACCTGTCATAAATGCCGTGCCAATCTGAATCAGTAATATAAACATGGCTTGCCAGCATGCAGGAGTCAGCAATGGATATCCTATTGGCCGCACTGATTCTGACTCCAGGGGAAATCAGGACATGATCCCCTATTATAATTCCCTGAATATCTTTTGTATCCGACCACACCGTCAACCGGGTCATTTTATCAGCGCATCCCAAAAGGGTAATATTGTTCCCAATGCTGATGGGTGTGCCAAATATTTCAATGTGCCAGGGCTTTACAATGAAGGGATGTTTTCCAAGGGATGTCAATTGAGGGGCAAGCCTGTGACTGATATACAGATGCATAAGCCTGTACCATGCTTTTTTAATATAATAGGGTCGATAATCTTTTATCAATTGACAAGATCCCTATAAATAAATCCATCCCATGACCTGTGAGAAAAAAGGCCTGATGCCGGTGTAAAAGAATAGATTGCATCTGCTGCCAGAAGGATCACTGCATTGGTCCATGAGATTTTTTCTTCCGGCCAGATCACCATGTCAGGATAGGTATATCCGCACCAGAAAGTGTTATCCGTATAAATTCTATCCTGGATCCAGGAGAATACACGCTTTGCTTTTTCAATATATCCCATGCCATACAGGGCAAGGACAAGTTCAGATGTCTCAGCAATGGTCACCCAGGGTTGATCAGACACGCATCTTACCCCCTGACCCTCTATAACATATTTATTCCAGTATTTTTCAATTCGGTGCACGGCTTTTTCTCCTGTGAGCGCACCGCTTAAGATGGGGTAAAACCAGTACATTGAAAACCTGGATTTGCTGACATTATAATTATGGATATTTTCCCGGATGGATTTACCCAGTTTGTCAAAAGAATTTTCCCATGAAATTTTTCGTTGTCCAAGAATGCCTGCAACGGCCAGACCACATTTTAAACTCATAAAAATGGAACTTGCTCCTGACAGAAGAGACATGGGATCAACTTTGCCTTCCGGGCTTTTAGCCCAGTATATTTCTCCTGAATCCGTCTGAAGACTGATTGCATAATTAATCCCTTTTTCCATTGTGGGCCAGTAATCCTCAAGAAAAAGGGTGTCTTTATTCATCAACCAGGTATGGAAAAGCCCCACTGAAATATAAGAAGCCATATGGGTTTCACAGGTTCGATCCTTTGGGGTTCCATTGATATAAGAAGAATACCATGATCCATCGGGATTCTGCATTCTTTTCAGCCACTCAAAGGCACGATAAGATTCATCAAAGCACTTTCCAATATTCAATCCCATGATGGTTTCAACAAGGTCCCATGGATCTGTTTTACCATCTATATACCAGGGGATATCGCCGGATTCCCTCTGGAGGTCTGAAATAAAACCCGTCAATGAGTCAATGTTCAGAATTTCAGAAAATTTAACCTTTGGGCCTTTTAACGCCATCAAACATCTCCGATTCATAAATACACTGAAAAAATTAAAGCAGTACGATATCAGAACCCTCTATGATTTACAAGGAACTTGAAATCCTCTTCATGAATGAGTATTCATAAAATTTTCCATTTTTTACATTTGGCACCACTGTAATAATCTTTAAAGAATCAATATATATAACAGTTTGAAATTGAATGAAAATTTTTCTGATCACCCCATGGTTTTTTCTCAATAATTTTTCTTGACAGTCATGCGGATTATTTGTTAATCAAAAATGAATACTCATTCATAAATATTAAATAACCCTTGAACTATCTAGGAGGAAATCATGATAAGAAAAGTCAGAAAGGCGGCAGTTATCGGGTCCGGAATCATGGGAGGCGGCATTTCTGCCCTTCTTGCCGGGGCCGGAGTAAAAGTGCAGCTTTTGGATATCGTTCCATTTGATTTAAAAGACGAAGAAAAAAATGACCCCAATGCCCGGAACCGAATTGTAAAAGCAGGCCTTGATGCGGCACTGGCTTCAAGCCCGTCTTTATTTTTCAACAAAAAAGATGCAGGGCTCATTGCCATTGGAAATCTTGAAGATGACTTTGAGACTTTGGCTGACTGCGACTGGATCATTGAAGTTGTTGTTGAAAATCTTGGCATTAAAAGAAATCTTTTCACAAAAGTCGAAAAAGTAAGAAAACCTGGTTCCATTGTAACCACAAATACTTCTGGTATCCCTCTACAGGATATTTGTGAGGGCTTTTCAAAAGATTTCAAAGAGCATTTCATGGGAACCCATTTTTTCAATCCTGTTCGCTATATGCACCTTTTAGAGCTGATTCCGGGTGCAGATACTCTTCCTGAAATTCTTGAATTTATTGCAGCCTTTGGGGAGAAAAACCTGGGCAAAGGTATTGTCTGGGCAAAAGACACCCCCAACTTTGTGGGCAACCGCATCGGCATCCAGGGGATCGGGGCCGTCATGAAAGCCATGGTTGAAGACAAGATGACCATCCCTGAAGTGGATGCCATATTCGGTCCTGCCCTTGGCCGCCCTAGAACAGCCATCTTTAAAACCGTTGATCTGGTGGGCCTGGACACGGTGATTAATGTCTGCAAAAACTCCTATGAACTGTGTCCCGATGATGAGCAGAGAGAGGCGTTGATCCTTCCTGAATTTGTAGGAAAAATGGCTGAGAAAAATCTTCTGGGTAATAAAACCCGGGCAGGATTCTACAAAACCGAACTGACCCCGGAATGGAAAAAACTCAGAAAAGTCTTAAATCCCTTAACCATGGAATATGAAGACCTGGTAAGACCCAGTTTCCCATGCATTGACCAGGCAAAGAAAAAATCAACCTTAAAAGAAAAAATTGACTGCGTTCTCAAAGGGGAGGATAAAGGTGCTCGATTTGCCTGGAAAATGGCTGCCAACAGTTTTTTGTATGCTGCCAACAGGGTTCCTGAAATTGCCGATACCATCATTGAAATCGATAACTCCATGAAATGGGGATACAATTTTGAAATGGGCCCCTTTGAAGCATGGGATGCCTATGGTGTTAAAGAAGCTGTTGAAAGGATGGAAAAACAAGGTCTTGATGTTCCTTCCAATGTAAAAGAGATGCTGAAAAAAGGGAACACCTGCTTTTACAAACTTGAAAACGGCATCAAATATTATTATGATTTTGCTTCTGCTTCCTACAAAGAAGTGCCTGTCAGCAAAAATATGGTCTCCATTGCAGCAGCCAAAGGCAATAACAAGACTGTTATGGAAAACAAGTCCGCCAGTCTTGTGGATATCGGTGATGATGTCTTCTGTGTCGAATTCCATACAAAAATGAATGCAATCAATGAAGAAATTGTTGATTCCATAGGTGAAGCTCTTGATTATGTGGATAAAAACGGGGTGGGGCTTGTCATCGGGAATGAAGCAGGCGGCATGCCTGGAGCATTTTCCGCCGGGGCAGATCTTGGCTTTGTTTCAAAACTCTGCCAGGACAAAAAATATGCTGAAATAGAAGCTTTCCTGAAAAAGGCCCAGGATGGCATCCAGAGAACAAAATATGCTGCCTTTCCTGTGGTTGCAGCACCATATGGCATGGTGCTCGGCGGCGGTTGCGAAACCTGTCTTGGGGCTGATAGAATCGTTGCCCATTCTGAACTTTACATGGGGCTTGTGGAAATAGGTGTGGGCCTTCTTCCTGCCGGTGGAGGAACCATGAACCTTTGGAAAAAATATATCAATGCCATGCCGGCAAAAACAGCAAAAGATACTGATCTGGCAAAATTATTTGTTCCGGCTTTTATGAAAATCGGAATGGCCGCCGTTTCCATGTCTGCAGCCCAGGCAATGGGTAATGGTTTTCTTGGCCAGGCAGACAGGATCGTCTTCAACCGCGACAACCTCATCGGTGAAGCCAAAAAAGAGGTCCTGAAAATGGTTGACGATGGATATGTACCCCCGACCAGACAGCCCCTTATTGTCATGGGAGATGCAGGTCAGGGAATGGTGAATGCGGAAATCTTCAACATGCTCAATGGTAAATTCATGAGTGATTATGATGCATTTCTTGCCAAACGAATTGCCTATGTAATGAGTGGTGGTGATGTAAAGGTGGGTAGTGCTGTTGATGAAGACACCATCCTGAAACTTGAAAGAGAAGCATTTGTTGACTTCTGCAAAGAAGAAAAAACAATTGCCAGAATCGACCACATGCTCAAAACCGGCAAACCACTCAGAAACTAAAGGAGGACTTAAGTCATGCAAGATGCATATATTGTACAATCGGTCAGAACCCCTGGCTGCAAACAGAAAAGAGGGCTGTTCAACCAGACACGGCCTGAAGAACTTATTACCTTTATTATGAAATCAGCAGTTGAAAGAACCAAAAATCTTGAATTTGAACATTTTGATGATGTGATGATCGGCTGTGCCTTTCCTGAAGCGGAGCAGGGTCTCAACATAGGCCGGGTTGCAAATCAAATGGCCGGCTTTCCCGAAAAAGTATCCGGTGCAACCGTTAACCGGTTCTGTGCATCCGGTCTTGAAGCCATTGCCCTTGCATCTGCAAGGGTCCAGATGGGATGGTCAGACGTGACCATGGGTGCTGGCCTTGAATCCATGACCTTTGTTCCCATGGGAGGAAACCTGC
>JAQICW010000402.1 GCA_027858355.1 Desulfobacula sp. | reverse complement strand
CTGCAATATTAACGCTTATGAAAGGACCTGGCAATCCGCGCAGCAAATGAATCGCCCTGGCAATGAGTTCTTTTCCAACGCCGGTTTCACCGGTAATCAGGACCGGTTCGGATGAAGACGCTATTGCTTCCATATATTGAAAAATTGCCAACATGGCCCGGCTGCGGGTGATAATATTGGTAAAAGCTTCGGGATGGTCAAGCTTATGAGAGAGAATACGCTTTTTCAAGGCAATGTTCTCTCTGGCCAACTCTCTTTTCTCCATGGCCCGGCGTACACTGGAAATCAACCGCATATTTTCAACCGGTTTGACAAGATAGTCAAAACCACCTGCTTTCATACACCCGACAGCCGTCTCCAAATCATCAAAAGCCGTAATCACAATAACAGGAATGTTAGGATAGCTTTCCGATAGAACAGGCAATAAATCCTGCCCTTTCAGATAAGGCATGATCAAATCAAGAAGAATCACCTCTACTTCTCCCCTCTCTTTAAGCAGCGGTACAACATTCCTGCTGTCCAGGCAAGTGATCACATTGTTGAATCCTCCGGAATTGAGTACAAGTTCAAAGCTTTCCAGAACGTCGGCTTCATCATCAACTACCATGATAGGATATTCAAACATAAATATAGACCTTGTAAATTATGACGAATTATGGAGTAATATTTTCAGATCTTGGCATTTTGTTAAAAAATTTGCATCCTTTATTTCTAAATCTAAAGATCAGCGTAAAAATCATTACCCTTATCATCAACAATGATAAAGGCTGGAAAATTTTCAACGGTAATCATATAGACAGCTTCCATGCCAAGCTCCTCATATTCCACCAGCTCGACCTTTTTGATAAAATCTTTTCCAAGACGGGCAGCCGGGCCACCTGGAGAACCAAGGTAAAATCCGCCATATTCCTTGCAGGCATCCGTCACTTGTTTGCTTCTGTTCCCTTTTGCCAGCATGATCATGGAAGCCCCCTCTTTCTGAAAGATGGGCACATAGGGGTCCATTCTTCCGGCCGTGGTGGGGCCAAATGCTCCCGAGGCTTCTCCGTCCGGCGTTTTAGCAGGACCTGCATAATAAATAATATGGTTTTTCAGGTATTTGGGCAGGCCCTTGCCTGCTTCAAAGCCTTCCATAAATTTTGCATGGGCAATATCCCTTGCCACGATTATTTTACCGGTCAGGGACAATCTTGTGGAAACCCGATGTTTGGAAAGCTCAGCCCGAATCTCGTCCATGGGTCTGTTCAGATCGATCTCTACAGCCTCTTTCATTTCAGGTTCTTGTTTTGGCAGGTATTGGGCTGGGTTTTCTTCCAATTGTTCCAGAAAAACCCCTTCCCTTGTAATTTTACCCTTTATCTGGCGGTCGGC
Organism: Desulfobacula sp.; assembly: GCA_027858355.1. The sequence goes on along the minus strand of JAQICW010000402.1, from coordinate 10,768 downwards.
AGAACAGGAAACGCCAATGCCAATAGGGCAGGAGGCTCCATGCCGTGGCAGGCGGATCACCCTGATATCCAGGGCAAAATGTTTACCGCCAAACTGGGCACCCAGTCCAAGTCCCTGGGATTTGACCAGTACTTTTTCTTCAAGATCAATATCTCTGAAGGCGTGTGCTGTCTCACCGCCCTGGGTGGGTAATGCATCCAGGTATCTGGCTGAAGCCAGTTTCACAGCCTTTAAATTGAGTTCTGCAGAAGTCCCGCCGATTACAAAGGCAATATAATATGGAGGACAGGCTGCTGTTCCAAGGCCCTTCATTTTTTCCAACATGAAATTAATCAGGGTTTCTTCAGTATTCAATACTGCTTTTGTCATCTGGAAAAGGTTGGTTTTATTGGCAGATCCCCCTCCTTTGGCCATGAACAAAAATTTGTATTTATCTCCCTGAACAGAGGCAATATCAATCTGGGCCGGTAAATTTGTTTTGGTATTCATTTCCTTGTACATGGTAAGAGCAGCATTCTGGGAATACCTTAAATAATTTTCTGTATATGCCTGAAAAACCCCTTTTGACAACTCTTCTTCATCATCTGTCCAGGTCCAGACCTGCTGACCTTTTTTAGCCATCACAATGGCTGTCCCCGTGTCCTGGCACATGGGATAAACCTTTTCAGAGGAAATGACAGCATTTTTTAACAATTCCAGGGCCACATACCGGTCATTGTCGCTGCTTTCAGAATCATCAATGATTTTTTTTAGCTTTTCCAAATGTTCTGATCGGTAAAGATGGGCCACATCTTTAAATGCCTGGTTTGAAAGCAGGTTTATGGCTTGAGGTTCCACCATGAGAACCTCTTTTCCTTCAAACCCTTTTATCCTGACATGATCCTTAGTGAGAAGCCTATACTCAGTGCTATCTTCTCCCAAAGGAAACATGGTCTCAAATTTAAATTCACTCATCTTTTTTACCTTTCATTCACCATTCACCATTATCTAACTAAAACCATCTTCCTTCGAAGATAAGCAATCTGTGTCTGGTGGGGCAGATCTTTGGGGCAATAGTCTTCGCAGCCCAAAAGGGTCATGCAGCCAAATACACCATCATCATCACCCATAATTTCATAGAACTCTTCATCCGATCTTTTATCCCTGGGATCCAGAGCAAATCTAGCCAGCCGCATAAATCCCACAGCAGAAAGAAAATCCGGTCTCATTCGTTTTGTGGCACAGCCAGACACGCAACACCCGCATTCCACGCATCGCTCCAGCTCATAAATCCCATCAGCCACATCCGGGTCCATGCGTTCCTCAAGCTTTTCAAAATTAACTTTATCTGCATTCTGGTCATGAATCCAGGATTCCACCCGCTCTGACATGGCCCGCATGAATTTTCCCGTATTCACGGAAAGATCTCCAATGAGCTCAAATCCAGGCAAAGGCAGAAGTTTAATCTTACCATCTTTATATTTTGAGGTAAGGGTTCTGCACGCAAGGGTTGGCTGCCCATTGACAACCATGGCACATGAACCGCAGATTCCGGCCCGGCAGACAAAATCAAATTGCAGGGAAGGGTCCTGCTGCTCACGGATATCGTTCAATGCAATAAAAATCGTCATCCCAGGGGCTTCTGTGACCTCATAGGTTACCATACGAGGTTTATCACCCGGTTTATGGGGATTGTATCTAAAGATTTGAAATTTTAAAACTCTTTCCTGGTCACTCATTATTTAAACCCCCTGCCTATACGCTCATTTTTACCTTTGAATTTTTCCGGAATTGGAATTGGATTCAATAATTCCTGCAGTTTAAACCTGTCTGCCCCGGGGTTGGCTTTTTTAATCTCTTCAATTTCCGCTTCCCGCCTGGCCGTGTCTGGATGATGAACAGTATTGTCAACACCATACCCCCTTGATGCCGGCGGCAGCTCCATTTTCATGATATCCAGGTCTTCATAGGTAACTTCAGGAAGATCGACAGAATCATCTTTCCATGTGGTAAGGGTTCTTTTCAGCCAGTCTTTGTCATTTCTTTCTGGATAATCTTCCCTAGAATGAGCGCCACGGCTTTCCGTTCTGAGCATAGCACCATAGGCGATACACTGGGCAAGTTTGATCATTTTGGGGACCCTTATGGCTTCCACCAGTTCCGGGTTGGAAGAACTGATCCGGTTTCTCAGAGCAATTTTCTTTGCCCGCTGATTCAAGACTTTCAATTCTTCAACAGCTTGTTCAAGATCTTCACCATTTCTGAAAATACCAACCTTATCCATCATGATCTTCTGCATTGCTGCTTTTAACTCAAAGGGATTTTCACCAAAATCCCTCACCAGAAGATCTGAAATTTTCTTTTCTTCCTGTTTCAAGAAATGCTGAATAGTTTTGGTGCTCACATTTAATGAATTGGCAGCACAATAATCTGCGACAAATTCACCCACAATCATTCCTGCCACAACTGTTTCAGCAACAGAGTTACCGCCCAGCCGGTTAAATCCGTGCAGATCCCAGCAGGCAGCCTCACCAGCAGAAAAAAGGCCTTTCAGTGTCGGACTTTCCCCAGTTGCTTTGGTTCTGATACCGCCCATGGAATAGTGCTGGGTCGGTCTGACCGGGATATATTCTTTAACCGGATCAATACCAAGGAAATATTCACATATTTCTTTGACTTCCCTTAAGTTTTTTTCTATGTGTTTGCGGCCAAGCAGTGTAATATCCAGCCAGAGGTGATCCCCGTAACGCGACGGAATCCCCTTGCCTTTCCTCATGTGCTCGATCATTCTCCGGGAGACAACATCCCTTGATGCCAGCTCCTTTTTGTCTGGTTCATAATCCGGCATAAACCTGTATCCATCCTTATCCAGAAGCAGCCCCCCATCACCACGGCATCCTTCAGTGGTGAGGATACCAACGGGTACAATGGCCGTGGGATGGAACTGGACCGCTTCCATGTTCCCAAGGGTGGCGATTCCGGTTTCAAGGGCAATGGCATTGCCTATTCCTTCAGAAATAACAGCATTGGTGGTAATGGCATACAATCTTCCATACCCGCCCGTGGCAATGGTTGTGGCTTTTGCCACATAGGCGATGAGTTCGCCCGTGATAAGGTCTCTGACAACAGCGCCATAGCAGACCCCATCTTCATGAATCAGGGCAATGGCTTCTTTTCTTTCATGAACGGGAATGCCCATCTGGATGGCCTTGTTATCCATAGAATAGAGCATGGTATGTCCAGTACCATCAGATGTAAAACAGGTTCTCCATTTTTTTGTCCCGCCAAAATCCCTGGCCGTAATCAGGCCCTGGGCCTCATTTTTTTCAGTGATGGTGACTTTTTTACCATTCATAATGACATCCCTGTCACCGCCCCTTACCCTTGACCAGGGCACACCCCAGGCAGTTAATTGCCGGATGGCTTTGGGAGACGTGTTCACGAACATCCTGGCCACATCCTGGTCGCAGCCCCAGTCGCTTCCTCTTACAGTGTCTCCAAAATGGACTTCTTCATCATCACCTTCGCCCTTAATAGTAGCACCAAGGCTTGCCTGCATACCGCCCTGGGCAGCAGCAGAGTGAGATCTTTTGGCAGGAACCAGGGACAGGACGATGGTATCAAAGCCCCTCTGCATGGATGCAATGGCAACTCTCAGTCCTGCCAGCCCACCACCAATTACAAGTGAATCCGTATATATGACTTTCATTTAAGTTACCCCTTATTGCTGTGTTACGTCAGCTGGTTGAGCTTTATCCAGTTCCATGGCCTTTGCCTGAGTTGCTTTATCTGCCTGGACCTGTTCAATAGCTGATTCATGTTTACTATATTTTTCACCGGCTCTATCCCTGTGGTTGATTCCGATCACAACAAAGACCAGCAAAGCAAGGATGCCAATGGTCATAAAGAAAATGGTAGCTCTGTTTTTCATTTTCTTAAGGGTTTGTCTTGATTTTTTAGCATCTTTTCCTCCAAACCATCCCCATTTCATGCAGAGCCTGTAAAGACCGATGGTGCCGTGAAGCTCAACACAGATCAAAAGAATCAGATAAAGGGGCCACATATTGCCTGAAATTATCCTGTCTGCCGACATATAGGGGTCGATACCACCTGGATGGGTCAACATGATATACAGATGAACCGATCCTAAAAAAAACATTAAAAAACCGGTAACCACCTGGATATACCATAAATTGGTATCTGTATGATTCATCATCTGCATCTGATCTCTTAGGATTCTGTGCTGTTTCCACGAGATGGGAAACTTTCTGACACCCAGCAGTGCATGGATAATAAAAAGGGTAAATACAACAAAAACGGCAAAAAACACGGCAATGGGAAAGCCTTGTCCTGTATCAGATAAAAAGGCCAGTTCCATGGTTTTTGCCACAAAATTAAAAGCAGCTTTCCCAAAGATGATGCTGCCCACAAGAAGCATATGCACCCACATGAACAGCCCAAGAATCAGGCCGGTTCCGCTCTGGAGGAAATCAAGCCTTGCAGGCATTCTGCTCTTTTTTTTATTTGATTCAATAATATAACTATCCAATTTTCTTAGCCTCCTGTATGAGGACAGATTTGAAATATGTCCCCCCGATTAAAATACATCTTTACAAACCTGGCCTATGAGTCCTAAATTTTCGCAGACAAAAATTCCATTGTCCTTGAATGCTGCAATCTTTGCTGCACCTGTACCGCTGGAACCTGAAATAATGGCTCCGGCATGCCCCATTCTCCTGCCGGGAGGTGCGGTAAGACCTGCAATGAAACCAACCACTGGTTTGGTCAGGTTTTCTTTAATAAAATAAGCTGCCTCTTCTTCTGCACTTCCGCCTATTTCACCCACCATGACAATCCCATGGGTTTCATCGTCCTTTTGAAAAGCGTCAAGCACATCTATAAAATTAGTTCCATTCACAGGGTCACCGCCAATGCCAATGCAGGTAGACTGGCCCATTCCAAGCTTTGTCAGCTGATCAACCACTTCATAAGTAAGCGTTCCTGATCGTGAAACTACTCCTATATTTCCTCGTTTATGGATCTTGCCCGGCATAATGCCGATTTTACACTCCCCGGGAGTGATAATGCCCGGGCAGTTGGGTCCGATAAGACGGCAGTTCTTTGTGGCAAGAAAATGTTTAACCTTTACCATATCAAGAATTGGAATCCCTTCTGTAATGGCCACAATCAGGTACACACCCGCATCGGCTGCCTCCATAATGGCATCTGCCCCGAATGGCGGGGGCACAAAGATAAGGGATGCTGTAGCACCTGTTTCTTCAACTGCCTTGCGAACAGTATTAAACACGGGCACATCATCCATTTTCTGCCCGCCTTTACCCGGGGTTACCCCGGCCACAATATTTGTTCCATATTCCAGACACCCTCTTGTATGAAAGCTTCCCTCATTGCCGGTAATCCCCTGTACAAGAACCTTTGTGTCTTTATTTACAAATATACTCAATTTTAATCTCCTCTAATTGACAGATGCAGCAATTTTTTGCGCTGCATCAAAAAGATCAACAGCAGTTGTTAAATTTAGGCCGGCATTGCTTAGAATTTCCTTTCCTTTTTCCACATTTGTGCCTTCCATGCGAACCACAACAGGGATATTGATATTGGTTTTCTTTGCTGCATCCACAACACCCTGGGCAAAAATATCACAACGCAATATACCGCCAAAAATATTAATTAATACTGCTTTGACCTTGTCATCGGCCAGGATGATCCGGAATGCGTTTTCAACCTGTTCAGAACTGGCTCCGCCTCCCACATCCATGAAATTGGCCGGGGTGGCCCCGGCATTTTTTATGATATCCATTGTTGCCATGGCAAGGCCTGCGCCATTTACAATATTTCCCACATTTCCATCAAGATTGATATAGTTTAAATTATATTTTGATGCTTCAACTTCCAAAGGATCTTCTTCATCAAGGTCTCGTAACGCCATTAAATCTTTGTGGCGAAAAAGGGCATTGGAATCAAAATCAACCTTTGCGTCCAGGGCTAAAACCTTATCATCCAAAGTTAAAATCAAAGGATTTATTTCAACCATGGAGCAGTCATTGACAATAAAAAATCTGTACAGGTTGGAAAGAAGGGCTGAAAATGGTTTCATGGCAGAAGAAGGCAGTTCCAGGGCAAACCCGACTTGTCTGAGCTGGTATCCCTGAATCCCCATTAACGGGTCTACATGAACTTTTATGATTCTTTCAGGAGTTTTGGCTGCAACTTTTTCAATGTCCATACCTCCGTCCTGGCTTGCCATGATCACAATTGATGCTGTGGCGCGGTCCACAAGAAGACTTAAATACAGTTCTTTTTTAATTTTCTGGCCTGCCTCGATCAGGAGTTTTTTCACAAGCCTGCCTTCAGGACCGGTTTGATGGGTGACAAGGGTCATGCCCAGGATTTCACCGGCCAGGGTTTCAACCTCTTCCATGGAAGCCGCAAGTTTTACACCACCGCCTTTACCCCTTCCGCCTGCATGGATCTGTGCTTTCACCACCACTGGAAAATTGCCCAGGTTTGCGGCAGTCTTTTTTGCCTCATCCACTGAAAAAGCAACATTTCCATCAGGAACAGGAACATTGTATGCCTTAAACAATTCCTTTGCCTGATATTCATGTATTTTCATTTAAATTTCCTTTCAACTTTACAAAAACAAGAAACATAATACTTTGTTTCTCATTTTTTTATATTCTTAATCTTCCGACTAAATTATAAATATGACAACAGCTCTTCAGCGGCAGCTGTTGGGGATATTTTTTCATTTTCTACCTGTTGTGAAACAAGCGCTATTTCTCGATTAATTTTCTCATTGTTTTTAAAACGCTGTTTTAAGCCATCTTCAACAAGGGTCCACATCCATTCCAGGGATTGTTTCTTCCGCCTTTGTAAAAATTCTCCCGAAGCTTTAAATTTCTGATTATGATCAAGAATAGTTTCCCAGACAGCTTGTGTCCCCCCATCAATAACAGAAGAACAGATCAAAACAGGTGTGGACCAGGTTGGAGATTCAGGCCTGATAAGATGCATGGCCATATCAAGATCCCCCCTGGCTTTTTCAACCGCCTTAAGGTTATCTCCGTCTGCCTTGTTAATGGCAATACCATCTGCCAGTTCCAGAACTCCTTTTTTTATTCCCTGAAGTTCATCTCCGGCTCCGGCAATCATCAGGACAAGAAAAAAATCCACCATGGAGGCCACACTGGTTTCAGACTGTCCTACCCCCACCGTTTCAACAAGGATAACATCAAACCCGGCCGCTTCACAGGTCAGCATGATTTCACGAGTTTTAGCGGCAACTCCTCCCAGAGTTTCCCCGGCCGGAGAAGGCCGGATAAAGGCATTTTCATGGGCAGACAGCCGTTCCATCCGGGTTTTATCTCCCAATATAGACCCGCCACTCCTCCGGCTTGTGGGGTCTACAGCCAGAACAGCAACTTTATGGCCAATATCTGCCAGATACACGCCTAAATTTTCTATAAAGGTACTCTTACCGACACCGGGTACCCCTGTGATTCCTACCCGGATACTATTTCCAGTTTGGGGCAGGATCTTTTCCATAACAGAGAAGGCTTTTTTTTGATGGGCCTTGAGACTGCTTTCTATCAATGTTATGGTCTTGGCAATCATACGGCGATTGCCATCTAAAATACCCTTGACAAAGCTCTCGCTTTCAGGGTCAGTTTGAATCATAACCTTTACGCACCTATGATGTTAAGCGTCCTGTTTGCAGCATCGGTTACCATAGTTCCAGGTCCAAAAATTTCTGCTGCACCCGCATTTTTCAAAAATTCATAATCGCCTGGTGGAATTATGCCACCAACCACCACTTTAATATCAGAAGCACCATGATTTTTCAACTCTTCAATGACCATAGGAACCAAAGTTTTATGCCCTGCTGCAAGGCTGGACACCCCGATCACATGGACATCATTTTCAACGGCCATTCTGGCGGCTTCTTCAGGGGTCTGGAACAAGGGGCCTAAATCCACATCAAACCCAAAATCCGCAAAGGCCGTGGCAATGACCTTAACACCTCTGTCATGTCCATCCTGTCCCATTTTAGACAATAAAATCCTGGGTCTGCGACCCGTCTTTTTTTGAAAATCCGCTGTACGCTTTCTTAAAGACTCAATCATCTCGGAATCAGAATGTTCTGCAGCATACACCCCAGAAATACACTGGGTGGTGGCCACAAACCGTGTAAATACTTTTTCCATAGCATCACAAATTTCCCCAACCGTTGCCCTTGCCCTTACTGCCGGCAGACAGGTTTCCAAAAGATTTCTACCTGATTCACAAGCCTTTGTAATATCATCCAAAGCCTTTTGAACAGCTGTATTATCCCGCTGTTTTTTAATCTGTGCAAGACGTGCCACCTGTTCATTCCTGATCTCTTCTGCGACCTCACGCACAGGAATGGGGATTTCATCTTCAATTTTATATTTATTCACCCCCACAATCACATCCGAACCATGATCAATCCTGGCCTGTCGTCTGGCTGACACTTCTTCAATTCTCATTTTCGGCATGCCAGACTCAATGGCTTTGGCCATGCCGCCCAAGTCCTCTATTTCAGCCAGAATTTTGCGGACTTCATCAATAATATTCTGGGTCAGGGTTTCAACATAGTATGATCCGCCTAAAGGATCCACCACATCACAGATACCAGATTCTTCCTGAACAATGATCTGGGTATTTCTGGAGATCCTGGCAGATAATTCCGTGGGCAATCCAACTGCCTCGTCAAATGAATTTGTGTGAAGGCTCTGTGTACCGCCAAGAACTGCTGACAGACATTCAAGGGTGGTTCTGGCAATATTGTTATAGGGATCCTGCTGGGTCAGGCTCCAGCCTGATGTCTGGCAATGAGTTCGAAGCATGGTTGATTTTTTATTTTTTGGGTTGAACTGGCTCATGAGCTCTGCCCACAGGAATCTGGCAGCTCTGAGCATGGCAATATCCATGAAAAAATTCATACCGATCCCGAAAAAGAAAGAGAGCCTTGGAGCAAATTTATCAATATCAAGGCCTGTTTTAAGGGCAGCTTTGACATACTCAAGGCCGTCAGCCAGGGTAAATGCTGTCTGGAGAACGGAATCAGCCCCTGCTTCCATCATATGATACCCGCTGATACTGATGGTATTAAACTGGGGCATGTTATCCGAACAAAAGGCGATGATATCGGAAACTATCCTCATGGAAGGAGTTGGCGGATAGATATAGGTATTCCGGGTCAGATATTCTTTTAATATATCGTTTTGAATGGTTCCCATGAGCTGATCATGTTTGACACCCTGCTCTTCTGCCGCAACAATAAACCCTGCAAGAATCGGCAGAACTGCACCGTTCATGGTCATGGAAACGGACATCTGATCTAAGGGGATCTGGTCAAACAGAATTTTCATATCTTCGACGGAATCAATGGCAACTCCGGCTTTTCCAACATCTCCTGTCACCCTTGGGTGATCGGAATCATATCCTCTGTGGGTGGCCAGATCAAAGGCAACAGACAGCCCTTTTTGTCCTGCTGCCAGATTTTTACGATAAAAGGCATTGGATTCTTTGGCAGTTGAAAATCCGGCATACTGGCGAATGGTCCAGGGACGACCCGTATACATGGTGGCCTTGGGCCCCCGGACAAAGGGTTCAAACCCTGGAAGATTATTTATGAACTCTACTCGTTCAAGGTCTTTAGCCGAATATAGCGGCTTAATATCTATTCCTTCCGGTGTTTTCTTTGTTAATGACTCCAGGGGCTTTCCCCTCAGCTCTTTTTTAGCAAGTTCTTCCCACTTATTCAGGTCAGACATTTGAGACATGATTATCCTCCGGCACATCAAATTTAAAATACAAACTATCTTTCACACTATTCTACCTTTCACATAACTCTACAAGCACCCCTGAAGTGGCCTTGGGGTGTAAAAAAGCAATTTTTGCTCCACCCGCTCCTTTACGAGGGGTTTGATCTATGAGGGCAATCCCTTTTTCTTTGAGTTCGGCAAGCGCCTCTTCTATATTTTCAACTCTGAAAGCCACATGCTGAATCCCTTCGCCTCTTTTTTCAATATATTTGGCAACTGGCCCTTCCTTTGACGTGGATTCCAAAAGTTCTATTTCACTTTCGCCAACCGGCAAAAAAGCCGTAGTCACTTTTTGTTCTTCAATTGTTTCTGTCCCTACTAATTGCAGCCCCAAGGCATCGATCCAGAAATTTTTCTTCTCATCAATGCTTGAAACAGCAATTCCGAGGTGATCTATTTTTAGTATTTTCATTTTGCCATCTCCACGATTAATCAATAAAATCAAACCTGTTATCTATAGATGGTTACCACGCTGAAAGTCAACCCTAAACTCATCCCAATTCTTATACCCTTTGCAAGTCCTGCTATGAATTATCGAATTTTATTGTCAGATATTCTGTAAAAAATCTATTTTTGCAGTTGGTCTTTTTTTTGATTAATATAAATTGAGGTGGATTTTATTCCTTCGGAGTAGACATATAAGACACCTAAACCCCTACCTCATTTGCTCTTAAGATCGCGTAGATTTTTTTCACAAGGGTATTTGCCCTGGACTATTCAACCAGGGGAGCGGATAAAGGACTACAGCTATGATGTATATTTATAATTTACCTATTACACTGGCTTAAGACATCTGTCTTATTTTTTTTAACCGCACTACAATCTTTTGCACTTAAACTCATCGATGGATGCGTCTAAGATATTACGTTCAAGCTGCATATTGGGTTTCCACCAAACAGCATGATCTCTTTGCCTTT
>JAQICW010000354.1 GCA_027858355.1 Desulfobacula sp. | reverse complement strand
GTTAAAAATAAGTATGTTAAGCATTTTAGTGTCCAATTATTCATTATATAGCCGCTGAGAAGTTTGTCCAATAAAGCTTTCAGCTTTTTTCTGTAATCCATGCCTCCCGAGGTCTGTATTTAAGTGATAAATTAAGACTTTTACCGGAATCCCGGACAAAATCCGGAAACCAGGGCAACGAAAGTCACGATAGCCATACAGATACGCTCCAACCCATTACGCCTGTAAAAAAAGGCGAGGACATCCGGCTTTCTTTTTGTCAACAAGGGCTATGGTTTCTTGACAGGTTGGAAGACGGGTCAGCTGCAACCTATAACGAATCCCTTGCATTCAGGATATACGGGCAGTTAGATATGGTTGCAGTAAATAAAGCCATAGATGAAATTATTTCACGACATGACGTCTTGCGGACAACATTCAGAGAACAGGCATCCGGCCCGGTACAAGTGGTTCTACCAGAGCTGGATATCCGGATACCTGTAACCGATTTAAAGCACCTTGCCCATGATAAGAAAGAACCGGATATAAGGCGGCTTGTAAATGAAATGGCGAATAAACCGTTTAGTCTTTCTAATGGACCCTTAATAAGGGTCAACCTTATAGCTGTCGGGGAAGAAGACAACGTTTTGCTGATCACCATACACCATATTGTAACAGACGGCTGGTCCACAAAGATATTCATGCATGAGTTTGCCACCCTTTATAAATCAATTATTGATAAACGCCCTTCGCCGCTGGAAAAACTGAAGATACAATATGCTGATTACGCCATGTGGCAAAGGCAACAGCTTACAAAAGAAAAGACAGATGCACAGTTGTCATATTGGAAACAGCAGCTTCATAACGTCCCTACGCTGGCCGAGCTCCCCCTAGACTATAAAAGCCCCGCCCTTCAGGCCTATGATGGCCAGACCCAGACGTTTCATATTGAAAATTCGATTACAGATCGGTTAAAAGATCTCTGCCGCCGGCATGATGTAACACTTTTCATGGCTCTTCAGGCTGTATTTTCAGTTCTGATTCACAGATACACAGGGCAGGATGATATTGTGATGGGGACGCCGGTTGCCAACCGGAACCATGAAGACATTGAGCCTTTAATCGGTTTTTTTGTTAATACACTGGTGCTGAGAACCGACTTGTCAGACAATCCAAAATTTACCCGGTTACTTGGACAGGCAAAACAAACAACCATAAATGCCTATGGGAATAAAGACATTCCATTTGAACGCCTGGTGGAAGAATTACATCCTGAGAGGAGCCTGAGTTATCATCCGCTCATCCAGGTTATGTTTGACATGATTCCATTTGCCTTTGACGACTTCCGATTGCCCGGTGTCGACCTGACACGCCTTGAAGCGGGGCACAATGTCTCAAAATTTGATCTTACACTGCTCCTTGAAGAAACAGGCAACGGCCTTAATTTGTCCATTGAATATAACAAGTCCTTGTTTTCTTCAAAAACAATTTTACGGATGATAACGCATTTTAATGTCCTTCTTGATGGTGTCATCCAAACCCCGCATAAACGGATTTCAGAACTTCCCTTTTTATCCCAAAAAGAGCAGGAAGAAATCCTGATTTCATTTAACGACACAACCACTGACTACCCCGGGGGTAAGACGATCACCAATCTCTTTGAAGAGCAGGTGGAGAGTGCACCCGATAAAACTGCCATTGCATTTTACGGACCCCGGCCTGAACACCAGGAAGGATTGAATGACTCAGGATATATCGACAATCCTGAATCTCTGACTTACAAAGCATTAAACATTAAAGCAAATCAGCTGGCACGACATTTACAAACCCTTGGTGTCGGCCCCGGGATTATGGTGGGTATGAATGTGGAACGATCGGCCTGGACGATTATAGGAATCTTAGGTATTTTAAAGGCCGGCGGGGTATATGTGGGAATTGATCCCCATTCCCCCGGTGACCGGATCAAATTTATGATTGAAGATACCGGCATGAAGGTACTTATAACAGAACAAAAATTTGTTCCCACTATCCCGGTACTCCCCCAAGAAAATGTCCATATATTGTCTATAGATCGTGGCGATGACATATTTAAAAATAAGTCCGGCAGTAATACCCATACCGATAACGCAGTAAATACGGCAACTGCTGATCATCTGGCCTACATAAGCTATACTTCGGGCTCTACAGGCACACCTAAAGGGGTATGTGTACCCCACCGCGGCGTGGTGCGCCTTGTAAAAAATACAAACTATATGGAATTTTCTAAAAACGATGTATGGATTCAGTTTGCGCCGCTTCCCTTTGACGGTTCAACTCTTGAAATATGGGGATGCCTGCTCAATGGCGGCAAACTGGTTATCATGCCGCCCCACACCCCATCCCTTGAAGAGCTGGAGGCGATTGTCAGCAGACATAAAGTGACTGCCATGTTTCTTACAACCGGTCTTTTTAATCTTATGGCAGACAGAGCGCTTGATGGCTTGAAGTATTTGCGCAATCTGCTTACCGGTGGAGATAAAATATCGGTTTCACATGCCAGAAAAGTGCTTAAAAAACTGCCTGAATGCACTCTTTTACACGTTTACGGTCCCACGGAAAATTCGGCCCTCACTACATTTTACAGGATGAATAAAGACACATCCATCGGCCACTCCATTCCCATTGGCCGGGCCATATCAAACACTCAGGTCTATATTCTTGACCGCTACGACCAACCTTGCCCCATTGGCGTCTATGGTGAAATCTGCACAGGCGGAGAAGGGCTTGCTACCGGGTATCACAAAAGAAAAGAATTAACCGATAACGCATTTATATCCCATCCCTTTTCAAACAAGGCAGGGGCGCGTTTATACAGAACTGGTGATATCGGCCGCTTCATGCCCTGCGGTAATATTGAATTCCTTGGGAGGAAAGATTTTCAGGTGAAAATAAGGGGGTTCAGAATTGAGTTGGGTGAAATTGAGGCCGCAATAAAAAAGCACCCCGATATTCGGGATAGTGCGGTTATTGTTCTAAAAACCGATTCCGGTGATAAGCGGATCATCGCATATATTTTACCAGACAAAGAAAATCATGCCGATGAATCTTCAGTACAGGAGTATATAAAACAAAGACTGCCTGACTACATGCTTCCCTCTCAATTGGTAACCGTAACGGCATTCAAACTGAATTCAAATGGGAAAATAGACCTGAAGGCATTACCAAAGCCGGACCAAACCGATATCCAGGCACGTTACACCCCGCCTTCCAACCCCGGTGAAAAGACCATGGCATCTTTGTGGAAAAGTGTCCTTGATCTTTCCCGGATTGGCATTCACGATAATTTTTTTGACCTTGGCGGACACTCCCTTTTGGCCACACAGATCGTATCAAGAGTAAGGGATGAATTTGGCGTGGAAATCCCTGTGCGCCGTGTGTTTGAACATCCTACAATAGCGGAGCTCACCAAATGCCTGTCTGTGTTGAACACGAAGATGAATCGTCCGGTTATGCCGTCGATCAATGCCATATCACGGGATAAAAATCCACAGCTTTCATTTTCACAGCAGCGGTTATGGTTTCTGGATAAATTTGAAGACAAAAAAGCCATATATAATGTTCCCCTGGCACTCAGAGTTCACGGTGATTTTGACATAACTACAGCAGAAAAGGCATTGAATGAAGTCATATGCCGCCATGAGATTCTTAGAACGGTCTTTAAATGCGAAAATGGCGACCTGTCAGATGTGACCTTGAACAAAGACAACTCTTTGCCATCTCAGCATATCTTAAAAGCGCTTACCATTCGTATCTCACATTCTGTGTTTGATACCCTGCCTGATATGAAACTTAAAGAAGCGCATGAAACTAAAATAAAACAGATAGCAACCAGGGAGTGGGAAAACCCATTTGATCTTTCAGCAGGGCCCCTGATAAGAGCGCACATCCTAACCACAGGCGATGAAGATCATGTTCTGCTGATCACCATGCACCATATCATCACCGACGGCTGGTCCATGGAGATATTCTGGAAGGAGTTTGCAGCCTTTTATGAGGCTTTCACCGGAGGAACCAATGCACAATTGCCGCCACTTGATATACAATATGCTGATTTTGCACAGTGGCAAAGACAATGGCTTTCAGATGCAGCCATGGCAGATCAGTTGTCTTACTGGAAAAATACGCTTCAGGATGTACCGTCTTTAACAACTCTGCCCACAGACCGTTCAAGACCGGCCATACAAACATTCAGCGGTGCAACAATTTCTTTTAATATTGATAAAGAGACCACGGACCGGTTGCAAAAATTTAGCCGCACATACGGGGTCTCTCTTTTTATGACCCTTGAGGCTGCTTTTGCGTTGCTGCTCTACAGATATGTCGGTCAGGATGATATTCTCATCGGTTCTCCGGTTGCCTCCAGAAACCACAAGGACATTGAAGGGTTGATCGGTTTTTTTGTAAATACACTGGTGTTCAGACATGATATGTCCTCAAATCCCACATTTATCAAGTTGCTTGACAGCGTAAAATCAACAACACTTGATGCGTTTGCACATCAGGATATTCCATTTGAAAGACTGGTGGAAGAATTGCGTCCAAAAAGAAGCCTGAGCCACCATCCTCTCTTCCAGGTGATGTTTGATTATCATGCGGTCTCACTTGAGGCGTGTGAATTGACAGGCCTGTCTGTTGAACCTTTTGAAACTGAATACAGGGTGTCAAAATTTGATCTTACCCTGTCCATTGAAGAGATCTGCACGGGTCTTGGGGGAAGTTTTGAATATAATACTGATCTTTTTTTCCCGGACACCATAAAAAAAATGGCCGATCATTACAAAACACTGCTGGATGCCATACTCACAACCCCTGAACAAAAAATCTCGGCACTTCCCTTCATGACCGGAAAAGAGCGTCGTCATATCCTTGAAATATCAAATACCTTTGGACCCAGAGACATATTCAAAGAAACCCCGGCACCCTGGGAACCCATTATTGATCTTTTCAGGAACCAGGCCAAAAGAGCACCTAACAGCACAGCCGTTATTTTTAAAAAGGATCAATTAAACTATGGTAAGCTTGACACCCTGTCAGACAAACTCGCCTGTTTTCTTGAGACAATCGGTGTTACAGCGGACACACCCGTTGGCATCTGTATGGCGCGTTCACCCGAAGCGATTATCTGTATTCTCGGAGTGCTTAAATCAGGCGGGATCTGTGTGACGCTTGATCCTGAATCCGGGGAGAACCGCCTGGGGTTTATGATCAAAGATGCCGGTGTAACCGTATTGTTTTTAGATAAAGTGCCGGTGTCTCCATTGCCTTTTAACAATCTGCAAACGATCTCCAAAGACAGGGTTAAAAAGATCTGTGAAGAAAAAAATGACACACCTTTGCCTTATCGACCTCATGTCGAACCGGCGCAACCGGCATATATCATTTATACATCAGGCTCAACCGGCATGCCAAAGGGGATTGAGGTATCCCATGGAGCGATTTCAGGACATATTCAAAATATTGTGACATATTATAAAACAGATGATACCGATGGCGTACTCCAGTTTAATTCCATCTGTTTTGACACATCCCTTGAGCAGATTTTTTCTGCATTGATAACCGGTGCAGCCCTTATATTAAGGGACGGCATGTGGTCTTCCAAAGATTTTTATTCTGCCGTAAAAAAATATAAAATTACCGTGGCGGATATTCCTCCCTCCTATTTTCACGAACTGCTTGAGGCATGGCCTCATAGAAATAAAATGCAGCATAAAACCGAAATAAAGCCACAGCCGTTCCTGGGCAATCAACTTCGTTTGATTATACTGGGAGGCGAAAAAACATTACCAAAGACCCTGAAACTCTGGCAAGGCATGAATAAAGGAGAAACAAGGCTCCTCAATGCCTATGGCCCCACAGAGGCAACGATTACAGCCACGCTTTTTGACCTTACC
This sequence comes from Desulfobacula sp., assembly GCA_027858355.1. The sequence continues at coordinate 3,347 of JAQICW010000354.1, read as the reverse complement.
GATTATAACCCGGATGGTGAATATGATGATCCATCCCATGGGTCTGCCACACGTTCCGGTTCTTTGTATACCGAAAACATTCCCATCGGGCGCCCCATTTGGGGACGGCGCACCTATATACTTGATAAAAACGGCGAACTATTGCCAATGGGGGTGGCAGGCGAACTATGTATCGGCGGGGCCGGGCTTTCGAATGGCTATAAAGGAAACGATGCACTGACGGATGAAAAATTTATTGATGATCCATTTAGTGATACGCCTGGTGCAACGCTTTACAGAACAGGTGACTCTGCCCGGTGGGTGATACATTCCAAAAATGAGGCGGCTATTGAATTTTTGGGCAGAATCGATCATCAGGCAAAAATCCGGGGATTCAGAATAGAGCCGGGTGAAATTGAAGCCAAGCTTTCGACTCACCCCCGAATAAAGGCCGGTGTCGTCATTGCAGATGACAGAAAAACTTATGGCCCGTGCCTTACCGCCTGCATCGTACTCAAAGGCGAATCCGGATTAGAAAACAATTCTGAAAAGAAACATCCTGGCGATGGTTTAAATCATCAGGAGAATGAACGTATTGAGTTCAAACATTATCTAAAAGACAGACTCCCTGATTACATGGTGCCCTCCTTTTTTATTTTCTTGAACACGATGCCCATGACACCCAGCGGGAAAATCGACCGAAAGGCCCTTTCTTTGTCCTGCAAGACATGCCAAAGGCCCCATACCACATCTCCTAAAAATATAATGGAAACGCGGCTTTCAGGTATTTATCAGGATGTATTAAATGTTGAAAAAATAAGCATACACGACAATTTCTTTGATATGGGAGGGCATTCACTTTTGCTTATGAAGCTTCAGCGCAAATTGGAAAATGCCCTGAAAATGGACATATCTATTGTAAATCTCTTTCAATACCCGTCCATTTCAACCCTTGCAGGGTTTATCAAAGGGGATGCCCGAAAAGAGATTTCCCCGGCAAATGCGGATATAGACAAGCAATATCAGGAAGCTGATAAACGCATCGCCGTTATCGGCATGGTTTTACGGTTCCCCGGGGCGGAAAATCCAGACGAATTCTGGCAGAATTTATCATTTGGAAAAGAGTCTGTATCATTTCTAAGTGACCAGGAATTAATGGCATCAGGCATTGACAAAGAGACTTTGGCAGACCCAAATTACATAAAGGCCGGTGCTTTTATCAGGGATATTGACCTTTTTGATGCATCTTTTTTTGAATATACGCCCAGAGAAGCCCAGATTACAGATCCCCAGCAACGTCTGTTTCTTGAGTGTGCCCATGAACTTCTTGAGACCGCAGCATACAATCCCCACGAATACGATGGAAGAATTGGTGTTTATGCCGGTTCAGCCATGAGTTCCTATCTGCTTAATAATCTTCTGCCCAACATGGATTTTGCCAAAATCACAGAAGATATTGACATGGGTAATGATAAGGATTTCATCCCCAGCCGTGTGTCATACAAACTCAACCTTACCGGTCCTTCAATGAATGTCAACACCGCCTGCTCAACCTCACTTGTTGCGGTTCATACTGCTTGCAGGAGTCTAAGGGAAAATCAGTGCGATATGGCCATGGCAGGCGCGGTGTCCATCAGGCTACCCCAGGCCGGATATTTGTATCGGCCAAACGAAATTATGTCGCCGGATGGACATTGCAGGACGTTTGATGCAAAAGCCGGCGGCGCTGTTGGTGGAGATGGTGTCGGGGTTGTCTTACTTAAAAGACTAAGTGATGCACTTAGAGACAAAGATACGATACATGGTATTGTTATGGGGTCTTATGTGAACAATGACGGAGCGCAAAAAGTGGGTTATACGGCTCCCGGTGTTACAGGACAGGCCCAAGCCGTGAGAGGCGCACTTTTTGACGCAGGTGTTCATCCGGAAACAATTCAATATATCGAGGCACACGGCACAGGTACCGTACTGGGCGACCCCATCGAGATAGAAGCACTCACCCAGGCATTTAATCAGGGGATAAACGGCACGGTCACGCACAAAAAAAATGCGTGCGCCCTGGGGTCGGTGAAAACAAATGTGGGACACCTGAATACCGCCGCAGGCATTGCAGGGTTTATCAAAACCATACTCTGCCTTAAACATGGTAAAATACCGCCCAGTCTTCATTATGACACTCAAAATCCAAAGATAGATTTTGCGAACACCCCGTTTTTTGTAAACAAACGGATGACAGACTGGAAAAGAGGGAAAACCCCTCGCAGAGCAGGCGTCAGTTCCTTTGGGATCGGCGGTACCAACGCACATGTCATACTTGAAGAAGCGCCTGATTTAACCCCGGATACAACAAGTGACAATACAATACCTAAGCAGATTCTCATCGTCTCAGCAAAAACCTTGACAGCCCTTAAACACGCCACAATAAAACTGACGGCTTTCCTGGAAAAAACGACTGAATCCATACATGACATTGCATACACACTACAGATGGGCCGCAGGACGTTTAAGCATCGCTGTATCATAATCTGCGATTCAAAGGAAACAGCCTTAACATCCCTGAGAACCAATGATTCGGAATCCGTATACACAAATACAGTTGATGAGACCCTAAATACAGACCCTGTGTTTAAGGTCCCCAAACAAAAAACTGGACAAAAACAAGATCAAAAGACGGGACAAGACACTCAAGATGTCAATATGGCTAAAGAACACGACACCCATGAAACAGTGTTTAAAACTCAGGGGGACAGGTGCGATGAAGACCTGTTCACCGTACTTGGAAAACAATGGCTCAGCGGTGTAGACGTTGACTGGAGTATCTTTTATAACGGGAAGAAACGCAAGCGAATTGCACTGCCGACATACCCGTTTGATAAAAAAAGGTACTGGATGGACCCCCCAAATAAGGTGCAAAAAAATAAACCGAGCCCGTATCACATACCGGTTTGGAAAAAGATACCGCTCACACCTGAAGATTCTGAAATACTGCCGGCTGAACAAGATACATGGCTTATATTTTCAGACGATTCGGATCTATCCAAAAAACTGATTAAAGGCCTGATAAAAAGAGGGCAAAAGATTGTCACAGTATTCATTGGGGAACAGTATAAACGTATGAATCCCCCCCCCGGGATCAATGGCATTCGTTTAAGATTTAAAGCCATTCGTTTAAGGAATTGCAGTGTTGGTAGGCCTATTGGTCACTTTGCCAAGATTTGTGTTTTCTTTTTATTCTCTTTTGATGGCTGCCATTTTGGTTGAGGTTTCATGGATTTTCGAACATACGATCGGCCTGGTCTTTCTTTTTGATATCGACCAATAACAAAATGATAGATACGTTTAATAGTGGTATCCATTTTTGATTGCAA
>JAQICW010000208.1 GCA_027858355.1 Desulfobacula sp. | reverse complement strand
TACTTGATTGGGATCTTGTTGTATCTGATTCATTGCCTATCTTCCTTTTAAGCCTTTATGCAATTTTTCATTCACTTGTCTTTTTCACTTAAAAAACAAGATGTTGATACTTTTAAATATAGCCTCAATAATAATGTTTTTCAATAATTTTGTTTAGATACATATAAATCTATTGATCAATCACATTTGCCAAGCCGATAGCGTATGGATCTTAAGCTAAAATTCAGATAATCTGCCGCCTTACTTTTTTTTGCCGCCGGATAATTCCATTGCTTTTTTAAGATAGCCCTGTTCGAAGACTGACAGAATATCGTCCAGATCAACACCCTGCTCGACGTCATTAAGATCAAAGCGACATCCTTCGATCCCTTCAACCCATCTTCTTTTTACACATTGGCCTTGGTGGGACAGATCTTCCCGATGCGCTTATAGATGGACTGCATCCTGTTATCAAGTAAATAGGCCGTTTGAAAATTTTAGTTGTCTTTAACACTGCTGCTAAATTTAGTATAAAATGAAAGTCCCACTCTATTAATATGCTCTATCAGGTCAGGGTTAGATATTTGATTGAATATGGAATATTATGCTAAATTACAGATAGCTTGCAACCAAGGGCTTTTGTTATTTTACTAATGGTGGAAAATTTTGGATTCCCGCCTTCTGCTAAAGACTTGTACAGACTTTCACGATTAAGTCCGGTTTCCCTGGCGATTCTGGTCATACCTTTTTTTCTGGCCAGATATCCAAGGGCTATAATAAAAATACGAGGATCATCATCCATAAAGGCATTATTCAGGTATTCGTTAATTTCTTCTTTTGTCTCAAAATAATCAAAGGGATTGTATGGAGTTGTTTTAATAGTCATAAATTTCACCTATATTGTTTTTGATATCTTTTTTGCTTTTTTGATGTCCTTTTCCTGTGTCGATTTGTGTCCGCCACAAAGCATAAGAATTATCCTCCTGTTACGAATTACATAATAAAGGCGGTACCCTGACCAATAAAAATACGCATTTCACTGACACCTTCTCCAACTGGAACGACATCACTAAAATTGCCGATTATAGCTCTGTCAAAACGACTGGTGATTGCGAGAACCGCCTTACTGTCTCGCAACTTTTTAAACCATTTATCAAATATTCCCGTTGTTTCAATCTCGTAATTCATAAAAATACTGTAGCCCACAAACTACGATTTGTCAAGAAAACAGTTGGGGGAAATCTATGGCAATATCAGATGACAGGGGGACGATATCACCGACCAGGGAAGGAAAACATTTTACCCACCGGCAATTTCCTGGGGAGGATCATGCAGCTATTTTGATTCTGGAAATTACAGTTTTACAAACACCGGCTTCTTATAACCTTAATGCATTGAATGCATTCAGGCACTGATTATAACCGCCCGGATGACCAGCAGCTGGAAGCTGCCTGTTCGATCCGGATTGTTGAGCTGCGCTGCATTGCCTATACAGTCATCCGGGCGGTTGATGCTGGCGTGCAGCGCCAGCATCAACAATGATGTGACAGATCGATATCATAAAGTAATTAATCTTTTCGATATTCCTTTTGATTTTGCAATTATAACAAGGCAAGGTCAGGCAGAAGCGTTGTCCATTATGGGGGGGGTGATATCATTGGCTTAATCATAAAATAGGGACTTCCTCTTTGTCAAGAAAAGCATAAAAATATCAGGCCTGTAAAAATGTTGATACCGATGATTTTTGCCGGTTACTGCACCAAATCTAAAACATTAAAATAAAATAATAAAAAACATTTTTATGGAAGAGTTGTTAACCATTGATCAGCACTTACAACTATAATATTGCCATCCTCTTTTATATAATTTTTGCGATTAACAACCTGTATGCCCGGTATCTTTAACCTTTCGGAGAAATATTTTAAATTGGTGTCTATATTGGTTCCTGATAATTTTACTTCAACCATGAACCAGGGTTTTCGATCTTTTAAAATAAGAAAATCAACTTCCCTTCCCATGCGGTCACGAATAAAATGAAGATCAATATCAGCCTCTACAATGCTCTTTTGCAGATTGTTTAACAAAAGGTTCGGGAAATCCGCCAAATTTTAATAAATCATCTATTCCAGGTACTGAAGAATGAAAATTAAAAATATTATCTATTTTCGGTATTTGATCGGGAAAAGAAAGCTCGCCACATGTCAAAGGATGTAAATGATAAAGTTGTTTTTCCAATTTGTCTAGGACCGGACAAAAAAACAAATTTATACTCAAGATCTTTTTCAATTGATTTGGTTACATTTCAAGAAATGACTTTCCTTAACTCTACTTTACAGTTCTGCCATTAAAATAAATGTTTCCTGATTACATAGCATGGGCCTCAATAAATTATTGACTAAAACTATAATTAATTCTATTTTCGTTGTGGGGGAACAAAGAGCCATAATGGAATATCGGCTCAACTCGAATCAATGATGTGGGTAATGGATAATGAAAAAACTGCCGCTTGGTATACAGAGTTTTGAAAAATTAAGGAAAGATAACTACCTTTATATCGATAAAACCAGAGATGCTTTTGAAATGGTTAATCAAGGGACATATTTTTTTCTCTCCAGACCCCGCAGATTTGGAAAATCCCTGTTTCTTGACACGTTGAAATGTCTGTTTGAAGGCAGAAAAGCCCTTTTTAAGGACTTGTTTGTGTATGACAAATGGGATTGGGATAAAAAACATCCGGTCATCCGCATGGATTTTTCCAAAGGGGTTCTGAAAACAAAAAATGAGCTTAAAGAAAAGCTTTTAGCCATTTTAAAAAGAAACGCCAGAGAATATAATGTAAACATTGATGTGACCAACCCTTCCACAACTTTTGAAGAATTGGTAATCGCTTGTTACGAAAAACATAAAATGCCCGTTGTTATCCTGATTGATGAATATGACAAACCCATCCTTGACAATATAATAACGGATAATGAAACCGCCATTGCCATGAGGGATGGGCTCAGAGATATTTATTCCGTCATCAAGGGGATGGATAAATACATCCGGTTTGTTTTTCTTACAGGGGTGAGCAAATTCAGCAAGATGAATCTTTTCAGCGGGTTGAACAATTTGCGGGATATCACCCTGTCACCTGAATATGGAACAATCTGCGGTTATACTCAGGCGGATGTGGAAAACAGCTTCAGTGAATATCTGAATCCGGCCAAGCCTGAAGATAAGGTTGATCTTGAAGAGCTGAAAAGGTGGTATAACGGGTATTCATTCACGGGCGAGCCTGTTTATAATCCTTATGATATTCTACTTTTCTTCCAGGAAGGCAACAAATTCAAGAGCTATTGGTTTGAGACCGGCACCCCCACCTTTCTAATGGATATGATAAGGGAAAAACAATACTTTCTGCCTGATCTTGAAAACCTTGAAGTCTCGGAACAGACCCTGAATACGTTTGATGTGGGCAATATCCCCATAGAATCGTTGATGTTCCAGACCGGATATCTTACCATAAAATCCATCAAACCCTCCAGAATTCCCCATATTAAAAGATATTGCCTCGGATTTCCCAATTTTGAGGTAAGACATGCTTTTTTAAGTTATTTTTTAGATCATCTGGCCCAGAGCCACAGCACCCGGGGAATCAATCAGGATGACCTCTATGCTGTACTGGAAGACAGAAAGATTGGAAAATTGGAATCCGTTTTAAAAAGTCTTTTTTCAGCCATTCCCTATAATTCCTATGTAAAAAACAAAATAGCAGATTATGAAGGCTTTTATTCAAGTGTAATCTATGCCTATTTCTATTCTCTTGGGATCGATATTCATCTGGAAGAGGCCTCCAGCAGAGGCAGAGCGGACATGGTGGTCAAATTTCCAGATAATACCGTCTATATTTTTGAATTCAAGGTGGTTGAGGAAGACCGGG
>JAQICW010000205.1 GCA_027858355.1 Desulfobacula sp. | reverse complement strand
ATTTATAACTATGTGTAAGATAAGATAAAATTAATTTTATCCATAAAACTTATAATAATGATTAACTGCTTGACATTTATAAAAATCTTTTGTTAGATAATGAATCTTTATTCATTTATTTTAAGGAAAGGTGATACAGGTTTGCAGAATAATAAATTAGATTTGCAGAAGAACAAATCGGAAAAATATAATAACATATTAAATAGCGCAGGTGCAGTGTTTGCGGAATATGGATTTTACAAGGCAACCATAGCACAAATAGCAGCACGGGCAGGCGTGGCAGATGGCACACTATACCTTTATTTTAAAAATAAAGATGACATTCTCTACCAGTTCATCAGTTTTAAAACAGATGTTGTGTTTAAAAAAATGAATGCCGCCGTTGAAAAAGGTCAGAATGCTGAAGAAAAATTGCGGTATTTGATCCGGTGCCATCTTGAGGAATTTCAAAATGATAAAAACATGGCAATTATTTTTCAATCAGAAGTAAGGTACTTAAGGGATATTGAATCTCAAATCAAAGACATATCAAAAATGTATCTTGATCTATTGTCAGATATCATTGAGCAGGGTCAGACGGAAGGTTCCATGCGCCAGGATCTGTTTGTCGGTCTTGTTAAGCGGTTTATCCTGGGAGCTGTGGAAGGTGTTATCAGTACCTGGGTGTCTGCTGATGGCAGATATGATCTGGTTTCAATGGCAGACCCTCTGGTGGATCTTTATATGACAGGTGTCAGAGGAGAATAAAGAAGTACCTCAACCCACTCAAATCTGGCAACTCCGAAAGTTGAGTAAATGCCATATAGTGGTTGAATGATATAAATTTGTTGAATAAGGCTTTTTGCTTGACGTGTTCTTTTATGTTTATTAAAGCTTTTTGAGTTTTCATTCATAAGGGTAAGAAATATTTGGGAGGTAAAGAAGTATGACTTCAATAATTGGCCCGGCAAGTTTTAAATTTTTCGGGATATTTCCCGCAGCAATCTTGTCGTTAGTTTTGCCTGTCATCGGGATAGGGTTGTTCACATATATTATGGTCAGGCGTATTGCACCCCTTGTGAGGGCAAACCCGGATAACCGGTTTGACCAAATCGGCAAGCGCCTTACAAATCTTATCTTTGTCTGGCTGGGGCAGATACGGCAGCCAAGATACATGCTGGCAGGCGTGCTTCATATATCCATTTTTGCCGGGTTCTTAATTTTGTCCATCCGTTCTACGTCACTTGTAATTATTGGTCTTTCAGATGGATTTGTATTGCCCGGGTTTGGGGGCTTTTTAGGCGATATTTATAATTTTATAAAGGATTACGCCGCTACCATTGTCCTTATTGCCTGTGTAATTGCAGCTGTCAGAAGGGGGATTTTTAAACCCGAGCGTTATGCCGTCCCGGAAAAATACGGCAAGGATCATACGGGAGAAGCTGTATTTGTATTGGGGATTATTGCAACATTGATGATTTCAGAAAGTCTTTTTGAAGCATCTGAGCTTGCCTATGAATTCCAGCATACGGGGGCCGTGCATTTTTTAGCTCCTTTGTCTCTGGTCTGGATATTTAAGGCAATCCTTTCTTCCGTCCCTCAAAATGTTCTCCAGGGGCTCCACATTTTCACTTATTTTGTTCATGATTTAACGTTTTTCTTTTTCTTGTGTTTTTTACCACTGGGAAAACATTTTCACGTTATTACATCTATTTTTAACGTCTTTTTCATGCGGGTTAAGAAAGGTAAAATCAAACCTGTCATGTATGGGGTTTCCGATGACAAGCTGGATGACCTTGAATCTTTTGGTGTAAAAAAACTTGAAGATTTTACCTGGAAGCATATGCTGGATTTTTACTCCTGTGCCGATTGCGGAAGGTGTTCTGATCAATGTCCTGCCAATGCCGTGGGTCGTCCGTTGTCCCCCAGGTTTATTACCATTAAGGCCAGGGATTTGATGTTTAAAAATTATCCGCTTTCAGGGGAGATCTATAAAAGCAAATTATTGGTGGAAGATATTTATACAGAAGACGAAATATGGTCCTGCACCACCTGTGGCGCCTGTGAAGAAGAATGTCCCCTGGGCATTGAATATATTGACAAAATGGTTGATTTGAGACGGGGGATGGTAGACGAAGGCATGGTGCCGCAGTCCCTGCAAAAACCCTTGAAAGCCCTTGAAAAAAGGGGAAATCCCTATGGGAAAATGGAAAAAAAGCGGGCAGACTGGGCAGATGATAAAGAATTTAAAGCAACCTATCAGATTAAAGACCTTGCTGAGGATACAGCCGACACCCTTTATTTTGTAGACAGTATTACATCTTATGATGATAATATTCAGGATATTGCAAGGCGGACTTCCATTATTTTTAAAAAAGCAGGTATTGATTTTGGTATCCTTGGCAAACTGGAAAAGGACAGTGGGAACGAGGTTTTGCGGTTTGGCGAGGAAATGCTGTACCAGGATTTAAAAGAGCAAAATACTGAAGCCATAAAGGAAAGTGGTGTAAAGCAGATTGTGACAGCTGACCCCCATGCCTATAATGCATTGAAAAATGATTATGATAACCTTCCTCCTGTTAAGCATATCAGCCAGGTGGTTGCCCGGAAAATTAAATCTGGCGAACTTGACCTTAAACCCTGCCAGAATCCTGAGAAGGTCTATGTGTATCATGATCCATGCTATCTGGGCCGGCACAATGGTATATATGAAGAGCCCAGGCAGGCCATGGATGCCATTGACGGGTTAACAAGAGTAGAACTTGAAAAGAGCCGTGATCGATCTTTCTGCTGCGGCGGTGGCGGGTTGATGCTTTTCTATGAACCAGAATAAGAGACAAGTATGGGTGTTTTAAGAGTTAATATGGCTGCCGAGGCCGGAGCAACTGTCATTGTAACTGCCTGTCCTTTTTGCCTGGTTAATATCCAGGATGCTATCAAGGTGGCAGGAAAAGAAGGAGAGATAGAAGCTTTGGATTTTACAGAATTAATAGAGCAGCACTTATTTTAAAATAAATGCGTTACAGGTTTAGAAATAAAAAATTTGTGACAGATAATTGATTTAAAGGAGGCAATAATGGAGATTTTGGTATGTGTCAAGAGAGTGCCAGATACTGCTGAGAATGAATTTGAACTCAATAGTGCGGGAAATGATCTTGATCGTGATGATCTGGTTTACTCAGTCAATGAATGGGATAACTATGCCGTTGAAGAAGCCATTCAGATTGTTGATAAAGTCGGCGGGAGTGTGACTGTTATCACTGTTGGTGATGATGAATCAGAAGAAGTCTTAAGGCGTGAGATGGCAATGGGTGCCAATAATGGGATTCTTCTTTCTGATGATGCCTTTGAAGGATCTGATGGCAGGGGAATCGCAACCATCCTTAAGACAGAAATTGAAAAAGGCAGTTACGACCTGATCCTGTCAGGTGCCCAGGCAGATGAAGGTGCAGGACAGATTGGCGGAATGCTTGCTGCAATGCTGGATTACCCCTATTCATCCCTGGTGAATAAAATTGAAGTGAAAGATGGCAAAATAATAGTGGGCAGAGAGATTGAGGGTGGAAATCAGGAAATGAATGAAATACAATTTCCCTGTGTTCTTTCTATCCAGACAGGTATTAATGAGCCCCGTTATGTGGGTATCCGGGGTATCAGAAAAGTTGCCAGTGTTGACATCCCTGTTAAGGGAGCGGCTGACCTTGGTATTGATGCTGCAAGTGTCGGAGAAGCCGGTGCAAAAACCAAAAGAGTCGATTATTTTGTCCCGGATACGGGTGAAGGTGCTGAAATGCTTGAAGGCTCCACTGGCGAGATCATTGAAAAGCTCATTGAAAAGCTTAAAGCAAAAGGAGGGCTATAATCATGACACAGATTTTTGCATATATCCCATTTAATAACGGTGTGGCTGAAGATGTGGCTCTGGAGTATCCTTCCGCTGCCGGAAAAATTGATGAAAAAGCATCCTTAACAGCTGTTGTAACAGGGTCAGGAGC
>JAQICW010000177.1 GCA_027858355.1 Desulfobacula sp. | reverse complement strand
TTCTTGTCCTTTTTAGGGGCAGGTTTGTCAGCAGGTTTTTTGTCCTTTTTAACAGGGGCAGGTTTTTCTTCAGTTTTGGTAGGGGCAGGCGGAACCAGTTTGGCATATTCTTTAACTGTAATTTTTTGGAGATTTTCCATAACAAGGGTTTTGCCGCAGAGGGTGCAGGTTTCGTCTTCTTCGATGATTTCGTTTTTGCAAGACCCACAAAGTAAAGTCTGATCTTTGTTTTTGATTTCGTAAACGAAAGTTGTTTCAGGGGCTGGGGTAATGTCGGTTTTGGTTTCGTCAATGGGCAGTTCAGGGGCAGATTCTTCTTTTTCGCCCTTATTAATAGGGGCAGATTCTTCTTTTTTGGCTTCGGTGGAGACCCAGGTTTTTCCAGACTCGTTATGGATTGCCTGACCGGACAACTTCAATTCTGCCAATGCTCTGGAAACGGTACGGGAAGAACCAAGACCACCAATCTTTGCATTAATTTCTTTACGGGCAACCGAACCAACTGATTCGTTAAGGAAATTCATGATGGCTGTTTTGATCTGATCTTTTTTGGTAGGGGCTGCTTTTGCGGCTGTTGTTGAGTTTGTCATTTTAATGCTCCTTGGTTTAAGTGATGGTCTTATTTGACCTGTTTTTAATTATATAGAGTTTGATAGCAAGCGCACGAGAAAAAACACTCTTTTTAATTTTATTTTTTAAGCCGGTTTATTTTATTATATTGGGCGCTTGACAGCGCAACGATGGTGGCATTTTGAATTTTGATTGTATTTTTATTAATCCTGCCAACCTGACCATCTTTTACTTCCCGGCTAATGTCGCATTGTGTTATGAGCCATAGTGAATAATTCATTTGATTTCTCCTGGGGACCGAAGCCCCCCAGTGAGAAAATTGAGTGTTAGATTTATTTGGAAGTTTTGAGTGCCAGGTCCTGATTGTGAGCAACAAATACGCGAACTTGCTCGGTTGCGGTAAAAGTAATGTGGGCCAAAGGACTTTCGAAAGAGATGGCACCCTCCATAATTGATACCATATTTTTTGGGTCAAGGGTCAGGATATCTAATGGCTTGCCACCAAGGTCAATAATTGAACCATCCGCCATTTCGATTTGTCCTGTTGCTTTAGTGATGTTTAACATTTTTATTCTCCTTTAAAAGTAAAGTACCCGGGTTGGGTCCATATTAACAAACCATTCGTTTTCAGGCAAAGATTGATCAATGCCAAAACTCATGCCCTTGAGGCTGGTCTTCATTTCGTCCTGGGTGAGATACCGAAAACCATTATAAACCTTTTGCTGGAGCAGAATGTCCGAAAGGAATAACCCAATGTCCTGCCGGGTTTCTCTTTTGAAGTCTGCCGAATGTTTGAGAAGATGGTTAACCTTTTCTTTGAGCACGGAAAGTGGAATCGTTTTTCTTGGCATGATTTGGTCTCCTTATTGTAAGTTTGTTTTTAAAACTGATTTGACTAATTTTTTGAATGCTACCCAATCTTCCCGGGCTACTATTGAATCCATTTCTTGCTGTTGGGCAGGGGTAGCAACCTGGCTGAATTCTACCATTTCCTGGAATCCTATGTTTTTTGTGTATGTCATTGTTAATCTCCTTGTTATGTTTTAAATGCTGTCCTTATATATAACGGAATACGGTTATAGTCAACCCCCTTTTTAAACTTTTTTTAAACTATTTGTAAAAGAAAGGTCTATTTAGAATCAAAAAGGAACAAGAACAAATGATTCCAAACAGTTACATGTCCCTTTTATAATAAAAAATAAAGGGATTTGGTTTATTTGGGAAAACAGACGGAATATGTTATAATATAGGGGTCAAATAAATTAAGAAATAACATTATTTTTTGGAATTAATTATTAATTAAAAGTACTCTTTGTAAAAAGGGATAAAGCCAAATGATTAAACCGACAAGAAAAATTAAGTTGAGAAGAAATGCAAAACCTGTCAAGTCAGGGATAAAAAGAAATGAGCCACAAGCTCAGAAATCAGGTACCCCAAAACCTAAGAAAAGACCTGTTGGAAGACCAAAGGGAAGTGGCAAAAAGAAGATAGCATTGGATGAATCCTGCCAGCTGTTCGCTGATCTTATTTTGGAGAATATGCATAAGACCAAACATAAGAAACTGACCCATTATAATTGTTATCGAATAGCATTCAAACGCCCAGACATGAAAGAGAAGTCAGCGCAGGTGTATGCGTCCAAATTGCTTGCACGTCCAAATGTCCAACAGTACATTCAGGATAGAAAAAAGGCAGCAGCCAATAGGGTAGAATTGAGTGTAAGTAAAGTATTAACCGGACTACTCAGAATAGCAGAATTCGATCCCAGGAAGATATTTGACGACAAGGGAAGACCCATCCCAATCCACAAGCTCGACGATGCTACTGCATTAGGAATAAGTAGTATTGATTTCCACATAACGAGTAAGAGACTTTCTTCCGGCAGAAGAAAACTCATTTATACTCCAAAGAATATCAAAACGGAAGCCCGCAAGCCAGCATGGGAATTATTAGGAACCCATATGAAGATGTGGCAGGGAGAAGAAAGCGGTGCAACTGCTCAAGATTTCGTAAATGAGATAAGGGAATTTGCTGACGCTGTTGGCGCTGGTGTCCCAGGAGGTAAGATATGAAAACAAACAGAATTAACAACAAACAAACAGAATCCTGTGCAGTCAGACTTTCGCGAATTAAAAAGAGAAATCGCAGAAGAGCATTAGAGAACAACAGAAACGCTGATACGCACATTATAAAGGCGTCTCCCTTAAAACATTATAAAAATAAAATGGATAAAATAGCCAATAGCATACATAATTATACTATACGCATTATGAGCTTATTCTTTATACCCAGGTCTGTTGTTAGTATTCCTGTTAGTGTGGACGAGTATGTGGATATTAAGGCAACAGACGAGCCTGTTTGCTTGACGGATTATCTCAATTCAAACTCTCATGATAAGCTATCAGAAAATCCCAGATCAGACAGCCCTATATCAGAAAACTCCACATCAGAAAACTCCACATCAGAAAACTCCACATCAGAAAACTCCACATCAGAAAAATTTATCTTCCATCTCCATTCTGAGGACGGCCCGGCTCAAAGTCCGCCTGAATCCAATTATCCGCACACCACAGGAGGGGTTGTTCCTCCGCCTATTAATTATCAAGAAATACTTGATTCCTTTGATCGGCAGATGGCACAGGTAATTGCAATCCCGAAGGAGCATATGGGAAAACAGACAAGTGCTCTTGATTTGGAAATGGCAGCTAAGTCCATGCGTAAAATAATGGATGGGATGGCTACCTCATGAAAGCCACCAACAGATGGACTCCTCTCAAGGATCATGTGACTCAGGTATCGGCATATCGATCCACCAAACGCTTCAATATAATCCCGGCCGGCAGACGGTCAGGCAAGACCGAGATCATAGGAAAGCGAAAACAAGTCCTTCGATTTATGCTCTGTCATGATAAAAGATACCCTCAATTCTATTCACAATATCCAGATCCCAAATTCTTCATCGGTGCTCCTACTCGTGACCAGGTAAAACGTATTTATTGGTCAGACGTAAAAAGCCTTATACCTTTGAGCTTTCTTGCAAAGCCACCCAACGAGTCTAATTTAATTTTAACGGGCAGGAATGGGGCTGAACTTCACCTTCTGGGGCTGGATAAGCCCGAAAGGATAGAGGGATCTCCCTGGGATCATGGAGTAGTAGATGAAATCGGGAATGTAAAGCCGGGTGCCTGGCAGCAGAATATACGTCCGGCATTATCGGATCGAAGGGGCGGATGTGATTTCATTGGAGTACCAGAGGGCCGGAATCATTATTATGAAATGTGGCTTAAAGCGAAAGCAGACAAAACAGGAGACTGGGGTGCTTTTCATTGGATCTCTGCCGATATATTAGACCAACGAGAAATAGATGCTGCCAAGGCTGATCTTGATGAGATGGTTTACCAACAGGAGTATGAAGCATCCTTTATCAATTTCAGTGGTCAGGCATATTACAATTATAATGATAAATATAATACCGGTAACTTCCGGAAATTTTATAATCCAAAGAAATCTATCAGTCTATGCTTCGATTTCAATGTTGCCCCAGGCGTATGCGTTATCTGCCAAGAGATGGGAGCAGACGTATTTCAAATCCCGCCGGGGAAATCGGTCACAGTAGCCATTGGGGAGGTGTATATCACCAAGAACTCCACCACTCCCAGGGTATGCCAAAAGATCATCAAGGACTGGCGGGAGCATGAGGGTAGAGTTCTCTGTTATGGGGATGCAACTGGTGGTGCAAAGGGATCAGCCAAGGTTCGTGGCTCCGATTGGGATCTCATTAAACAGGAGCTTATGCCCTATTTTGGTGATCGGCTGTATTTCAACGTCCCTAAATCAAACCCCCTTGAGAGGCAGCGCGTTAATGCTGTTAATAGCCGTTTAAAAAGCTCAACCAGAGAGGTTAAGTTCCTTATTGACGGCAAGTACTGCCCTATGCTTTGTAAAGATATGGAGGGCGTTGTTGTTATAGAGGGGGGTGTAGGCGAAATTGATAAAAAGAGTGATTTGACTCTTACACATATATCGGATGCTGTGGGATATTATATTGTGAAGGAGTTCCCAGTATTCCAATTCTGGGATGCTGACGATATTAGGAATGCAATGGACCGCCTTGTAAAGGAGGAAGCATGACAAACGATCCCAGAATAGTAGAAATTTCGAGATGGGTTGAGGTTGCTAATCAACATTGTGTCTGGACCTGTAGTCAGAAGAAGTGGAATATCCCTTCTTTGCATGTATTAGCGAAAGACCTACCTGTTCAGGAAATGCCATTGAGTGCATTAAATATATATGGTTTGGGACCCAATATCCAAGATTCGATGATTGATTTTGTTGGACATATGCGTATGGTGATGGAAGCTGATTTGACTTTTCCGATTATCTTGGATGATACCGGTGATTTGATGGATGGGAGGCATAGGGTAGCGAAAGCCCTCCTTGAGAGATTACCTACAATCAAGTATGTCCGCTTCCCAGTAACGCCCCCTCCTAATTTTGAAGGGGTTGAAGCAGAAGTGGCGAAGGAGGAATAATGGGGGAGCACGAAGCATATATCCATACTAAATCAAAAGAAGTATTTTTGATTATTAAGAACACCCTGTTAAGGCTTCAGGGCTCAAAACGGAAAGCCGATCTTGAATATAAAGATGGCAAGGTAGATGTAATCATTAAAAAGAATTACGGAGGGGATGGGCAGGTAGTTTACCTGGTTTTTCTCGTCAAGGAAGAGGATATTGAGTGCTTTGCTCAATCTTGGGAGGTTAAAGGGCGGTTTAGTGAAGTAGGACAAGATTTATTTTATTTCATTAAGTCACAGATGCTATTATCTACGCTTTCACAATGGCTCATTATACCTATGAGGATAGTACACAGCATCGAATGCAAATATGCTAAAAGCAATTCGCAACTGGATTTCTTTTTTCACCCGGATGATGGGCAAGGCGCACAACCAACTTAATTCTGCGCAGAAGCGTGGATAGCCTCTGAGGGCATTGATTCTGCCTTTTTAGTACCCTCAGAGGTTCACTAATGGAGGACTGGTTCATGGCTGTAGATCAAGACAATGCGCACGACACTCAGTTACTAGCACAGATACAGAGGATTCTGCATGAAACTGTTGAAGAGAAGTCTGCTAAACAGGAATTAGCTGAGCAGACAAGGCAGACACTGACTCAGACTAAAAAATGCTTAACTGATATCAATATCCAATTAGCTAAAATGAAAGCGGATCAATCAAGTTTCCACTTAGCTTGGCGGGACAGGTTGGCAAGTTGCGATACGAAGCATCAAGATTTTGAAAGCAGGCTTCGGAAAGTAACGACTAAGGAAGAGTGTATTGCACACGGGCAACAGTGTATTCTCAATGAGAAAAAGATTGATGTCAGGCTTAAAACTGTGGAAATAAAGGTGGATGGATTTACGCCCCTTTTATACAAACTCATAGGTGGGGTGATCGTGATTGCGGTTGTTGTCCCACCTATGGTTTCGGCCTTAATTGGATTCGTAATCACGCATATTTTTACTAAACCGGTAGGATCATAAAAGGAATACTAATGAAATACCCGATTACCTACGAGAAGATGGCAGTTAACCATACCATGATTAGCAATGAGCATTTACTATACACCGAGAACGTATCTGCGAATGCAGCCTCCCTTCCATGTTGTTTGTATTTACTCGCTTTGTGTGATATGCTCAGACCGAATAGAATACTTGATCTTGGCAGTGGGATATCCTCTTATTGTCTGCGTCTTTACAAAAAGTATAAAGATCCAGAGGTTGAGATCCATTCCATTGACGCAGATGAAGCCTGGCTGCAGACCTCAAAGCAATATTGCGCTACCCGGGTATTGGATACTACTCATTTTTGGAACTGGGATGACTTCAAAGGGACACAGGGCAGATTCGATCTCATCTTCTTAGATATTGATATGAGCCCAAAACGAAAATTGTATTTCCAACCGGTGTTTGACCAGTTTGCTGTTGAGGGTTCTTTTATCCTTTTGGATGATATGCACAAATCTATTATCGGGCGCCCTTTTGATAAGCTCATGGATAAAGCTTATCATCAAGAATACAATATTAAAGCGTTAACCTTAGATCAGTACGGCCGCTTTTCAAGACTAATCAAATTTAAAGGAGGTGCACAATGAGACCATTATCCGACATGGACTATGAAGCTAAGTGGGACGCAGAAACGTTAGCCCAGGCAGAAACTATCCGGGCAGACCCTAACAGGCTTAACAATGCTAAAACAGCTGCTCAACGGATGGCTTCTGAGCAGGAGGAAAATGCCAAGGCTATGAAGAAGGTAGCTGGTAAGTCCATTCCTGGTAAAAAGGAGACTGCTTTGCCTGGATATACCAATCCGGCCAAGATAGATAAACCACTAAAGGCAGGAAGTGGGTTTAATGTATTTCAGAAAATTTAGGAGGGTACCATGAAGCATTCCATCATCTGTGGATATAACAAGGGTGATGTTCACCTGTATAACAGTGGGAATAGTTGATCTAACTACATTTGGGGATTTAGCCGAATTGACAAGGGGTATTGTATTTAGATCCGTTAGTTCTACAGGGGAAATGACTATAAGGAATATCTTCAACCTAAAATCAAATGCAGACTTGGCAAATATAGCGTATGATTTTGATGTGTATGCCAAAACAAATCCCCAACAGGGAGTTGACGGATTTACATCCCGTTTGACATTTGGGGGGCAGAGTAAGATCGGTGTTGTCTTGAGATTGGAGCAGGACGAAAATCTGGAAATGTTAATACAAGATGATATTGATGGGTTGACTAAACTGACGGTAATTCTGGAAGGCCACATTGCAATAGATTAAATCAAATTAACAGGTAAGGAGAACGACCATTGAAACTGACTGTAGCTGAACTAAAAAAGACAAATGTTAAGTATAAAGAAAATATCCAGATGTGGAAACTGTATATGGCTGCATATAAAGGGATCAATGCCATTATCAGGGGGAAATATATCCCGCAGCACGAAAGGGAGGAAGACACGGCATATACTCGTCGTATGGCTGATCTTTACGCTTTGGGGTATTCCAAATCAGTGGTCAATATCTTTACTTTCCACTTATTCAACAAACCACCACAGGGCCGGAAGCTAAAAGACCTTGATTCAAATGAGTTCTGGACCATGTTTTTCGACGATGCCAATTTATATGGCGATTCGTATGATACCACCATGGCGTCCTTGGCTCTGTATGCGTCCATTCAAGGGCATATGGGTATTTTAGTAGATAAGTCCCCAGGTAAGTTCGCAAACCTCGCAGAACAGAAAGAGGCTCGGGTTTATCCTTATATAGCTACCTATCATCCGCCGGCTATTTTGGATTGGGAGTGGAGCAAGGATGAAAACAATAGACCTGTCCTTGCTATGGTTAAGCTTTTGGATGAAGACGGCCGTTATCGATTATGGACTTTAAAGGAGTGGGGCATCTTTAATATTAAAGATGAAGCCGGTGAGATCCGAGCCGATCAGGAAGTGATCGAGGCAGATCAGACTGGTGCCAATCCTTTGGGATTTATTCCTTTCCTTTGGTATTACAATATCAAATCGGATGTTAATGCAATCGGTGAATCGGATCTCACCGAAATTGGTAAAATAGATATCTCTTTGATTAAGAATGCTAGTCAGGTAGAAGAGGTAATCAATTATGCCGCTTTCCCAATGCTCATGCGCCCCTTCCGAAATGCGAAACCAGATGTGGTGGCAGGGACTCAACAGGAAGATGTTGTTGGGACAAAGGCGGTCGTTGAGTATGATCCGGAATACCCGGAATCCAAACCTGAATGGCTTACCCCGGCGGTACAGGAAGCAATCGATTCAATTTTGAATACAATGAAATTTAAGATTGGTGAGATATACCGTGCTGCTAATATTGGTGGTCTGGCAGGGACCGAGATCCAGACGCAGGCCAAATCTGGAACAGCATTGGCAGCAGAATTCCAGATACTGAACGCTTCCCTGGTATCGAAAGCCCTCAACCTTGAAAAAGCTGAAAACCGTATCCTTGAATTCTGGCTTAAATGGGAAAACATGTGGGATGCGTTTAAAGAGAAGGTAAACTTTGGTAGATCCAAATCATTTGATGTGGAGAATATTGCTGTAGACCTTGCCAATGCCCTGACAGCTAAGACGGTGGTAATGAGCAAGACCTTCAACGGGATGCTTCAGAAACAGACAGCCAGGCAGGTTCTACCCTCTATGTCTGAGGATGACCGGGGAGTGGTTGATCAAGAGATTGATGATTATATAGAGAAAACACCAGAGCCAGGAGAAGTACCAGACAAGGTGACCAATATTAACAATGCCCCTGGAGAAGATACTGATATCATTAATAAGGGAATGCAGGAGGACTAAATGACTGGCAAAAAGGAAATCCTGCAGGCTTCCCAGGGAACCGATAAGTGGTTGAAAGCCCAACAGAAGGCGCATGTTACCGCTGTGCAGAATAGTATAAAGACTCTGCAGAAGGATATCTTGAACTCATTGAATATTCTGTCAATGAATCCGAATGGGAAGCTTGATGGAGTTAAGACCAATCTTGCTAATGCTCAGAAGCTGCATGCCAAGATCGAAACCCTTTTCTCAAAGGATTTTAATGCTCATACCAAAAAGGTAATCAAGTCTTTCAAATCAACTGAAGGGGCTATCATTAAGAATTTTAGTACTCTGGGAGAGGCTGCAAAGTTTACCGGCGTTGATAAGACAATGATGCACGTCTTACGGGATGGGTATTATGCCGATTATTTGGCTATAGGAGACCAGGCTAAACAAAAGGTAGTTCAATCCATGTATAATAATGTGATTGGCAATGGGCAGTTCTCTGATTTGGTTAATGAGATTAATGCCGCTTTGGTTGGGTCAAAGGCGGTGGGAGTTGTTGGTTCTTCCTTGGCTCAATACTCAAGGTTGTATGCTCGTGATATGATAATGAATTATCACGGCGAGGTTATGCTCAAAAAAGCGGATGACCTTGGAATGGATACCTTTCTATTCTCTGGTACTATAATGGGAGGATCTCGCAAGTTTTGCCGCAGGAGGGTAGGGAATCCTTATACCCGTAATGAGATAGCGAGCTGGAAATACAAATGGCAAGGTAAATCGGGTCCGGCGTTGAGTCATCGAGGGGGGTATAATTGTCGGCATCATTGGCAACCAGTCAGAAAGCAATGGCTTGATGAAAACGAATTGGCTAACCTTGATAAATTATCCAAGCTCAATAAGAAGGGGATGCCCATACCTCCCAAAAAGGTTAAGCCAGCCCCAGTGGTTAAGCCTCCACCGAAGCCAAAACCGAAGCCTGTGGTAAAACCAGCCCCGGTGGTTAAGCCAATAGTCAAAGAGGAGCCGTTAAAGCTCAAAAAGAAGCCGGTTAAACCTGTGACTGGGCCACCTACCCTGACTGCTATTGATAAGAAGCTTAAATCGCTCGAATCTTATGGTCTGGGGGAGGAGTTAAGTACTGATCTTAAATACTATCAGTCACAGACCGCAAAATTGACTACAGCTCGTGATAAATCTTCTGCTGCTTATCGAAAGGCTGGTGCAGTAAATAATAGTAAAGAGGAATCCAGATATCTAAAAGCAATGCAGGCACTATCCAGTAATGAGATTAACCTGAATAAGACGAGACGTAGTCTTGAGAAATTAGGGGCTGATGAACTCATGCCCTTTATTAGACCACCAGCAGGGGGAACCCTCAAGCTCATTACACCAAAACATGGTACTAAGATGATGACTTCGAAATTTGAAAAGGCGAAAAGAGAAGTGGAGAAGATGTACCATCCTGACGTTTTAAACGCAATGCCCGGTCATTCTATCCAGTACACGAAAGGGGTTAGGGCAAGTTATCATAATAATGGGAGTAATGGTGGATGGTTGAGCATGGGGAATGCTGATATTGGAACGGTTATCCATGAGTATTC
This sequence comes from Desulfobacula sp., assembly GCA_027858355.1. Next base: position 21,809 of record JAQICW010000177.1, on the reverse strand, counting down.
CCATGGGGTTGAGTACCATATTAAAGGGCTGCAGAAGAAAGCTAATGCTTTTCTAAAGAAAAGAGCCGGAGATTCTCCAATTACAGCGATTTATAAGGGTACACCAGAAATGGGATGGGAGGATGGTTTCTTTAATCATTATTGTGGTAAACTATACGACACCATTTCGTCTGGCCCTACTGAACTCGTTTCAATGGGGGTCCAGCAAATGCATGCCAAACCAATGGCATTTTTTAAACAAGATCCAGAGTATTTTAAATTCATATTAGATATAATGTGGGGGACTATATGATTCAGGTTGACAGCCCTATGGGTAAATTTGTAGTATCGGATGGTTTAATTGTAGCTCGGAATCCTGCTCTTAAAAAGGTTTTCGATATGGTTGCAAAGGAGCCGGTGGAAGTATATGACGGTGACCAAGATTCAATTCTGGTTGATCGCATGATTACCACGCTTGGTGGCGGAAGTAAAATCATAGCAATTGCGGAAGAACCGGTTGATCCGGATATCGTTTATTAATTACGTCAACACGGAATTCTTGTGTAATTAAATAACTCGATATTCTATAAAAAACGAACAAATATTATGCAATCATAGAATATGTACAAAACAATCTAATAAAGGAGATGCACATGTACACACCACCTATCGAGCTATTTAGACCTGAGGAATTGTTCTCCCCATTGGTCATCCAAGACCATATTGATAAGGGGAGGATGTCGTCTATCTGGCGGTTAATGGACCCTCGGCTACTCTGGACTGCAGTTCAATTGCGGGGCTTATTTGGTCCCCTGACTATAAACGATTGGCTATGGGATGGGGATAATAAAAATAGAGGGTATCGATCCCCCCTTGAGTTATTCGACCGTGATTATTTTATTAGAACCGGCTCTATCCGGGCTTCTTGGTCCTCCTTTACGTCTCAGCATTGTCTTGGAAATGCGCTTGATGGTACGTTTAAAAATATATTGGCGGATGAGGTTAGGGCGTATATAATACATAACAGCCAAAGACGAGAATTTAAATACATAACTGCAATTGAAAAGGAGGTACCATGGCTTCACGTTGATACACGGAATTTCAAAGCAGGGAACGACAGATTTTTTATTTTTTAAATGGTTTAGATGTCCATTGAATAATGGAGTCAACCGCGACGTCCGAATGGACAAGGAGAACAAAAATGGCCTTAATTTTAAAGCTTGATGAAACCACAAAAGCCCCAATCGTCACACCGGAACAAAAGATCATCTATATAGATGACCAGGACCCGGACAAAAAAGAGTTACCTCTCGATCCTGCTGCCATGTATGCAAAAATTGGTGATCTGGGAAACCAGAATAAAAAGGACCGAGACAACTACCGGGATTTACGGGACAAATTCAAACCTGTAATGGAAATCGAAGACTTCGCCGAATGGCATACGAAGGCTACCGAGGCCCTGACTACAGTTGAGAATTTCAATGACAAAGATTGGATGAAGGCTGACAAGGTTGATAAGCTCAAGGCGGATATGAAAGAGTCCTATGAAGCAAAATTGACCGGGAAAGACACAATCCTGTCAACCACCCTGAAAGATCATGCGACCCAATTAGGGACAAAGGATCAGCAGATCAGGACGTTGATGGTATCCAACCAATTTTCTGGTTCTCCTTACTTTGTAGGGGAAAAGAAAAAGACCAACCTGCCTCCGGATATTGGCGAGGCCTATTTCGGCAAGCATTTTAAAGTCGAAGAGCAGGAAGGTAAATCCGTTTTGCGAGCCTATTATGAAGGAGGTGAACCTATCATCTCCAAACTGAATCCTGGAGAGCCAGCAGGCTTTCACGAGGCTATGGGCATCATTATTGACCTGTACCCTGGAAAGGATTCTATCCTCGTTGCCACAAGTGGTGGATCGGGTGGGCCTGGCGGACTTGGCGATGACGAAGATGCAGACGATCTTGCATCACTCAAAAAACAACACAAGGAAGCTCTTGCGGCTGGTAATACTCAAGTAGCAATAGGGTTGAAGAACAAAATCTTCAATCTTGAGCAAGCCAGCAAAAAGTAGCTTCTATTAATTTAGGAGATTTAAAATGGCTAATACAAATGCAGTAGGAACCTCTTGGAATTGCCCGAACTATACCGGCGAACTCTATATGATCGGTGCAAACCAGACACCCTTTTTGAATATGATTGGTGGACTTCAGGGAGCAGGTATTCGCACGGTTGCGGCTGCAGAGTATCCCATGGCGCAGCCTTACGCCCTTGAAGCAGCTTCCCAGCCGGCAATTACTGAAACGGCTTCCCTGACAGCGCCTACGCCCTGGACTTATGTGCGTGGCCAGGATACAAATACGATCCAAATTTTTCATCGTGCTGTAACTGTATCCTATATGAAACAGTCTGTCCCTGGCTCAATTGTTGCTGATGCTACTACTGGTTTAATTGACAAGACTCAGAATCAGCCCGTTCAGAATGAGAAAGATTTCCAGATTGGTACCCATCTGCGTCAGATTGCAGTCAACTCTGATTATACCTTTCTTAATGGGGCGTATCAGAAAGCCACCGGTGCCGGTGTTGCTGCCAAGACCAGAGGGATCATTACTGCCTGCTCTACCAATACGGTGGATGCTTCCAGTGCAGCCCTTTCCAGAACGCTTTTCAATGAGTTGATCCGGAATATGGCATCCAATGGGGCCGAGTTCAGAAACCCCGTTGTCTTTTGCAATGCTTTCCAGAAACAACAGCTGACCGAAATTTATGGTTATGCTCCTTCTGACAGAAATGTTGGTGGTATGGATATTAAACAGATCGAAACCGATTTTGCAATGTTCGGCGTTGTATGGGCTCCTAATGTCCCTGCCGGAACAATTCTGGTTGCCGATCTCAATGTATGCCATCCTGTATTTCTGCCGGTGCCTGGTAAGGGTGTTCTGTTCTATGAAGAACTGGCAAAAACTGGTGCCTCCGAACGTGGTCAGATTTATGGTCAGATTGGTGTTGATTATGGTCCTGAAGAATTTCATGGTACCATCACCAGTCTCGCAACGTCCTTATAATAGCTTTACATAAGGTATTTGCCCTGTAAATGAAGCATTAACCAAAGGAGGCAGAGATGTCTATTAGTTATACCCAGGCGAAAGCCTTTGCCGAGAAAAACCCTGGAATTACTCCTGAGATGAGATTGTATCATCAGGGGGTTAATGAAGCAATTCGAAAACTGGGTGGGTGGAGTGCAACGACTACCACGACTACCACGACTACCACCACCACATCAACTACGTCTACCACGGCATAATTGCCCTGGATTAATATAAATCTATTCATAGGAAAGGCAGAGATATGAAACGTAACAGCGGAAAGACCAAAGGCAAGAAAATATTTAGATTCTACAAATCGAATCTTCCGGCAATTGTGTGGGACCCGAAAGCGGGGAAACCTCTGGCTGATTGTAGTAAGGGCCATTTCACCACCGAAGATATTAACGTGGCTGGAATCCTCCTTGATAAAGGGTATCCGCAAATTCCTATTGACGCAGACTCTCCCCCTGACATTATTGTTGGACCGGTGGGGGATTCATTGAAAGATGGGGAAAGCGTTAAAGCCGGCACTGGGGAAAAGTTCCATGACCCAGCCTCTTCAAAGGCAGTCCTGGTTCCTCAGACTTTATAGTCTTTGGAAAGGAGATGAATTAAAATGACCTATTGTGTAGACACAGACCTATTGACCTATCGAAGCAATATCCTTAGTCTGGGTGTCGACAGTTGGGAAATCCAACGGGAGCAGGCATACAGTGTTATTAATCGTATGCTTGTTGCCCGGTGGTATAACCAAGCTGCCAAAACTCAAGGCCTTGATCCTTACCTGACATTTTTTGTACCAGATCAGGTTGAAGAAGGATTCTTGACCAGACTGGAGAGTTTTAAAACCCTTGAGTTCGCTTATATGATTCTGATGAAGGATTCTCCTGAAGCGGATGGCTTTGAAAGGAATATGAATTTGTTTGCAAGGCAGTTTGGAATCGAGTTTGATTCTGTAATCGGAATGGGGGTCTCTTATGATTGGGATGCGTCTGGGTCAGTTGATTCAGATGAGGTACGGATCAGGGCACCCAGAACCCTTCTAAGGATGTGATGGAATGCGAATTACACTATCCGGTTTAACTGGTATAAAGGGGAGAATTAAAGCATTGCAGAACTCTGCATTTGCTACCCCCATGTTATCTGAGATCGGGATGTACGCAATGCACCGGATCAAGAAACGTACAATAAAGGGTCAGGATGCTGATGGGATTGCCTTTAAACCCTATAACCCCTTGTACGCCAAGGAAAGGAAGAAAGCAGGATACCAGACTTCAACTGTAGACCTCAATAGGACTGGGTCAATGATGAGTTCCATGACCTATGATTCAGATAGTAATTCCGTTGATCTCTTTTTTATGAATACATCCGATTCAACTAATACCAAGAATCCGGCGAAAGCATTCTTTCTTCAACAGGAAAGAAATTTCTTTGCTCTATCCAGTGAAGACGTTAAAGGCATTATGTTGATTGTGGACAACTATTACCAACGATTATTAGGCAACAAAGGAACTTTTGTTGTCAGGGAGAAATTCTGATGGCTGCAAACAGTAAGAGAGAACAAATCATTTTGGCAGACTTAGCTTTGGTGCGTTCCGTGAGTGGGATTAAAACTCCAATACGAAAACAACCCCAGCATTCTGTTTTAATGGAATTTGCTCAAACGCAATTCCCTGTTTGTGCAGTCGTGGGAAGACTCCCTATCCCAGATGAGAAACATTCTGGAAGACAGCCTGCGGTTGACCAGCTCAGGAGCACCTTGAAAGTGGATGTCTTTACCTACCTTCAAGTTAATGAAGATATCGATTCACAAATCTCTGATCTGGCAGATAGTCTATTTGCCATTTTATACACCGATCAGACTCGAGGAAAGCTCTGCTACGAAACCACTATTAAAATCGTTGAAAACACCAATATATGGGACCCATTTGCGGCGTTCCAATTAACCGCTATTCATAAATATGTGCATAGCATTGGAGGAATTTAAAAATGACAGCTCCCCATAGTACCGGTAATTATGTCCCCTCCGGTAGAGGTATCATGTATATCGCTCCTTGGAGTGGGGATACCCCTCCTACTTATCCAGGAACAGCACCTTCTCAATACCCTACAGCAAAAGACATCATAGAGGAACTTGGTGATTTTGTGGATGTTGGGAATGCCCCCAGTTTTGATATTGAGCCGGTGACTGAAAATCGTCCCCATATATCAAGCCGGTCTGGACTTAACTTTAAAGATTTTAACCCCATCACAACCCTTGAATATAATCTCAACTTTTCTTTGGATGAGATTGCTGCTGTCAATCTGAACATGTTTCTGTTAGGCGAATTGGATGCGACTAGTGGCATTATTGCTGGATTGTCCGGTGCCGGCAAAGAATATGCAGTTGTCTTCATTGGGAATAATCCCATCGGCCCAAATGCCAATTCCTATTTCAGGAAGGTAACGATTAAGCCGAATGGTCCTTTCCAGTTGATCGGAGATGAGTACCTGACAATGACGTACCTTGGTGAAGGTCTGGCGGATTCTGCAAATCATGCGGCGAGCCCGTATTTTGATTACAAATTCGTTACTACGACTACCACCTCAACAACAACCACTACTACCGTTTAATACCTTAACTGAATAGTTAGGGAAAGGATTGATCAAATGCGAAAAATGAAAACCGTTAAAATAACACTTGATCCAGTGGGAGATGCAGATTCGATTGTTAAAGCTTTTACAGTAAAAGAATTGACGATTCAGAATATTCTCGATCTGAGCCAAAGCAATGCCTTTTTTAAGAAGGAAGACGGTTCGGTGGCCCCTGCTATCAAGAAAGAGCAAAACGGCGAGGAATCGGCGGAACCTGCCCCTGAAAAGAGTCTTATGGGCCAGTTGACTGATATGGCAACTGAGGTTAAAAGTATAATGGAAATGACTTGTGATTTTACCATGGATGACCTCAAAAAATTATCTCCGTCAGAAGTGAGAGTACTTTTCCAAGAGTTCCAGGAGGTGAACCAGGATTTTTTAGACCTTCTAAGAACGCTGAAAATTCTGCAGGCGTTCAAGGGGATTCTGGAACGGGCTTTTTCAAGCTTTTCCGAGATGTTTGTCATTTGATCGAAGCCGGGCATACCCAGGCGTTAAACTATGGCTATTCTTTTTATGTAGCAGCCCTGAATGAGCATCAGTTCATTTCAAGTGGACTCAGGAAAGACATAGCCATTGCCGTAAGGACTGCCAGGTTAGCAAACGAGAGGCAGTGGGGTCAGTTCATTAAAAGGAGATAAAAGAAATGACCACCGAAAATATGAATATCCGGGTATCATTCAAGAATGCAGCTAAACGTGGTCTTAAAAATCTTAATGGTGATCTTGGAAAAGTTTCAAAGAATACAAAAGGTGCTGCCAAAAGTATGAAAGGTTTCTATGCCCAACTAGCAGGAATTGGCGCTTTGATTGCCGGCGGAGCTTTTCTTGGTGGAGCCGTTAAAGTGTTTGCTGACTTTGACGATAATATGCGGGCAGCAGGCGCAGTGACCTCCGCAACAGCAGTAGAGATGGATAAGATGACTGCCGCTGCAAAGGAAATGGGCCGTGAGACTCGGTATACTGCTTCAAACGCTGCCAAAGCTCTTCGCTTCTTGGGGATGGCTGGATTTGAAGCAACCGAAGCAACAGCTGCCCTTCCTGGTGTTCTTAATTTGGCTGCTGCTGGCTCCTTGGATCTTGGTCAGGCTGCAGATATTGCAACCAATGTGTTATCAGCATTTGGTTTGGAAGTAGAACAACTATCTGATGTTAATGATGTCTTGGTCAAGACCTTCACATCATCCAATGTTAATTTAGTTGAGATTGGTGAAGCATTTAAAATGGTGGGTCCAATTGCGAAAGGTGTTGGATCAGATTTTGAGGATCTTGTAGGTGCTATTGGTCTTTTGGGTACAGCTGGTATCAAGGGTTGTTATGATGAAAAGACGAAGGTTTTGACTAAACGGGGCTTTGTCTATTGGCCAGATGCCACAATCGAAGATGAGTACGCTACTCTTAATCCTAAGACGCACGAAATTGAGTATCAAAAGGCTTCCGGGATGTATAAGTACGCCGTTAATGAAAAAATGCTACAAATCAAAACGAAGCACATTGATTTAAAGGTTACCCAGCATCATAATATGTATGTGAAATTGGGAAGTAATAAAGATTATGAGTTAGTTGCTGCCCAGGATATTTACAATAAAAAGGCACAGTTCATTAAATCAGGTATTTGGAAAGGGAAAGAAACTCCTTTATTAAATATACCAGAATTTACAGATAATGGTGGTTGTTTTAAAAAAGAAGTATCTTTCTTAATGGATGATTGGTTATGTTTTTATGGTTTATTTATTACTGATGGATCTTTACCCAAAGTTTCTAACGGGAATTATACTGTTATTATTTCTCAGAAGAAAAAGGATATCAGAAGTAAGATTGAGGTCGTTTTAAATAAATTAGGTCTCGCTTACCATATTGATGGAATTCGTTATAAAATTAATAATCAACAATTGTACGCGCATTTACTTCAGTTTGGTAGACTTAAAAAAGATAAAGTCGTCCCTGATTATATTAAGGAGTGCTCTGCCAGGCAGTTAAAAATCTTTTATGATTCCATAGTAGATGGTGATGGTGATTGTAATGGAGCTATTTATTCTTCTTATGAAAAACTGATTAATGATTTTTCCGAAATAATTTTAAAAATTGGTTGGAATCCCACAGTTTCAATTAAAACGAAAAAAGGAAAAAAACTTAAAATTGAAGGGAATTCCACTTCTGCAAAAAGAGATGGTTTTGTTATCACGGTTAATAAAAAACAATTAAATCCTTACTATGATCCAAGTACATACAATCCGAATACAGTACATGGGAAAAAATTAAAAATAGAAGAGAATGATCTTGGTCAGAAATGGGTTGATTATGTTGGTTATGTTTATTGCGCTGAGGTACCTAATCATGTCTTATTCGTCCAACGAAATGGAAAATCTATTTTTTGTGGTAACTCTATGGCTGGCACCGCTTTAAAAGGAGCAATTGATGCGCTCCTTTCTCCAACTGCTAAAGAAAAAGAATTGATGCAGCAATTAACTGAAAGGATGGGAGGGGTATCCCTCCAAATCAAGGATTCTGCTGGTGATTTTATTGGCTTCCGTAAAATTATCGAACAATTGGAAACCGCTGGACTCCGTGGGGATGAGGCGTTAAGGTTATTCGGGTTGCGTGCCGGCCCTGGCATGGCTGCATTATTAAATCAGGGATCAGACGCCATGGATGACATGGTGGGTAAACTGAAGAACGCAGGAGGGACCGCTGAAGAGATTGCAGCCCAGATGGAAGCCGGTATTGGTGGACAGATTAGAAAAACCATTTCAGCATTTGAAGCGTTTAGAATTAGTGTAGGTGAAGCCCTTGGACCAGAGGTGATTGAATTCCTTAAAGTCTTCAGAGAAACAATTGGTGATTTGGAAATTGCAATTATCCAAATGAAACAAAATGGTGATTTTGACGGTTGGGGAGATGCAGCCATTGATGTTTTGAAGGGTGTTGGATTTGCTATTAAAAAGGTTGTTCAGGCATTCAACATTTTGGCAAACCTGAGTAATATCGTGTTGGCAGCCGCTGCCGGCAATACCAAAGCTGCCAAAGAAGAGCTTCTTAGATTTCAGGGTACTGTGGATAAGTTCCTTGGGATTTATGAAGACCCAAAACCCCTTCATTTATTTAAGATTGACCAGAAACAAAGAAAAGAAGTAGCTGACGAAGCCAAAAAGGTTTTTGAAGCAATTGGAAAGGGTGCTGATGAGGAAGATATTCCGGAAAAGATTTTACCAGTAGCCAGTATGGCCTCTCAATTAAAAGCAGCGATGATTCGGTTGAATGCTGAGTTGGATATTCAGGCACAAAAGATTGAGCAGGATTACGCTGCCGGTATTATCCAATTGGATGGGTATTATGCTCAACGACTTGAAGTCATAAAAAAGAGGACTGGTCAAGAATTGGCAATCCTGCAAAACAAATTTGCTAACGAAACCGATGTGAGTAAAAAGGCTATTCTGAATGCTCAGATATTTGCCCTTGATCAAAAGCTTGTAGCAGATACCATTTCACTTGAGACTGAGAAAGCCGGTGAACAGGCTAAACTGGATGCTGATGCATTAAAGAAAACCGAAAATTTAGCAAAACTAAAAATAAAAGCAGAGAAGGCTTACCAAGATCAAAAGGCACGCATTCTGGAAGAAGGAGGAACTACCCTTGATACGGCATTTGCCAAAGAATTGGCTGACCTCCAAACCAAACAAAATTCTGAATTAGACATAGTTAATGAATTTCATGAGGCTAAGCTCGAAGCCCTCCGTCAAGCAAAAGCATCCGAATTAGAAATTGAATTAGCTTTTCAGGAACAGAAAAAAGCGGTTGAAGATCAACTTGAGGTGCAGCAGGCTGAGAAAGCTCAATTGGCAGTTGACCAACAAGTTCGGGCGACTGCATACAAATTAGATACCGTTAAACAGATGGCAGCAGGGACCACTCAGATATTTGAGCAATTATACGAATTGACTGGCAAGAAGAATAAAGCCCTGTTTTACGCAGCAAAAGGGGCGGCGGTGGCCGAGGCTACCATTAATATTGCGCAAGGCGTTACAAAGGCAATTGCGCAGGGTGGTTTATATGGAATTGTGACCGGGGCTATAGTGGCTGCAGCCGGCGCAGTCCAGATTGGGACGATCTTGAGTCAGGGACTTGCAACGGGTGGTGAAGTAGAAGGATCATCCCCTACTAAGTCTGCTGATAATATCAATATCCGGGCAACTGCTGGGGAGTTTATGCAACCGGTTGACGCAGTTCAGTACTATGGTAAAGATCGAATGGAGGCAATCAGGAATATGAGCATTCCAAAGGAAGCTTTGTCTGGTTTTCGAATGGGAGCACGATCACCCGGGGTTAGATATGGTAGGGCTGCATTTGCTTCTGGTGGGGGAGTTACTGCTTCTTCTGGGTCACCTTCTACTCAGAAAGATCAAGCTACCACAATTGTAAATGTATTAGACCCAACAGTTTTTGAGCAGTACACCGCTTCTGAACCTGGCAAACGAAGTATATTAAATATAATGTCTGAAAATATTTTCGAAGTTAAACAAATGTTAACAGAATCGTAAGGAGCCATTATCATGAGAGGTTTAGTAACAGAAGGGACAGTCACTGCATTTTCAGGAGCAACCGGGCTTCTTCAGACTCTTTTGGATTGGTTGGCTGGTTCGGCAGCTTCTGTGGGTTGGTCCGTTAAGTATAAAAGGAATACCAGGGATAGTAATCGAAGCGCTTGGACAGAACCATTCGGAAGTACTTGTCAGGAATGCATATTACATAATACCGGGATATCCGGACTTGAAAATGTATTAGTTGGAATCCGAGAATGGAAGTATCCAGCAGGTGGGGCGCATGCTTGGGATTTGACTGGGTATACAACTTATGTGGCGGATCAGTATTGGAATGTATCTGCAGATCAACACGGAAGAGATGCCTATGATGCCACCTGGGAGCATTTTACACAATTACCAATGCTGCCATTAACTGATGATACTATGTATTATTGGTTTTATGCTGACCCTCAAAGAATTGTGGTATGCGTCAAGGTCCAATCCAATTATGAAAGTTGTTATTTAGGGTTTGGTGATCGATTTGGTAATCCGGCTGATTACCCGTATCCGTTGTTAATTAAAGGTTCAGCGTGGGGGAATTTACCTTTTTCGAGCACGTCTGGATACCATCATTCAATTGTGGATGACTCCGATTCTTCTTTTTCCAATGGGAATAATAAATTGGTGGTACGTCCAGATAATTCTTGGTGTAATATCGATCATTATACGGATTGCAAAATTCATCCAAAACGGGATTGGCATGCTTCCGGGATTATAACAGAGACTCCCAGTCATAAAGAGGTTTTGGTTAGTCCTGTTACTGCCATCGATCAAGAAACAAAAGCGGTATTATTTGAAATGGACCAAGTTATTCACATAGCTGGAGTTGGAGTGCAGGCAGAAGATTTAATTGATGGCCCAAGTAAGTTAAGATATAAGATTTTTCAAAATGTATTTAGAAATGATTATGATGATTTTTTTGGGGTGGCCACTTCCGATTACACTACGACAACCACTACTACTACTACTGTATAAGGGGGGAAGATGATTCTCAATGAACAAATTCATTATAGTGTGGGCGGAATATCGAGTGCCCTTGACAAGTTAAGACAATTTGCAATTGCTCAAGGGTGGACGATTGACTATTGGGAGCCCTCATCCGATTGGGATACTACTACCCCTTTTGGTTGGAAAGCTGGTACCGAAACAAATTTACAGATGTTTTCGAATGGGTATGGGAATCAGGCAATGGTGCATAGAATCCGAGCGGTCCCAACTGGGACCTCCGATCCTGCTGAATCAAAAATGTATAGTTACATTACCAGGTCGGCGGATCGGCATCATGACCCAAATATTAATACTCATCCAATAAGCCAGGATACGCTTTATCCGCCAATTCGTTATACGAATCTGGTTAGTGTGCCCCTTTCTACTTTTGATTCAATGTATTTGTACGGCAATGAAAAATTTATTTCGATGACTCTAAAAGTAACAAGTATGTCAGTCATTACATTTACTTTTGGAACCTGTGAGCTTTTCAAGTCGTGGGAGAGCTATGAAAACGGTTTGATTTTTCTCAATGCTGTTGAGTATAGCTATTACTATTATGACCCCCAATGGTATAATATTGATGCCGTCCCAGAGCGTTGGTATATTCCATTTTGTGGTGATTCATACAGAGTTATTTTTGAAGGTGAACCGAGGACAATGCTATCTAATTTTCGGCCTGGAGCAACAAGTTCTCCAACCAATGTAGCTGGCTCATTTAATAGAATGAATGATTTTCTTTTCTTTAATACTTTTACGGATAAGAGATTGGCGTTTCAAGCAACTTTATTTATTCAAGATCCAATTAGTTTGACTTATTTTCCAGTAGGAAAAACTCCTTTTGCTTTTATAAATGGAACGAATTTAACAATTGGGCAAACCATTAATTTTGGGACAGAGGAGTATAAATGTTACCCAGGAGTAAATTCAACTAAGCAAATTTGGGTTGCGTATAGGACTGCATAAGGAGGTAGGATGGGAACTGCAAATCAAAGCATATATACTGCAACTATTGTGATGGACTCACAACCTGATTTCCCACAAACTGCTGATAGAACTGCCCTATTGGGTGGTGTAATTATTACGGATATTGCTAATATTAGTGAAGTGGTTATGCATCCTGGGCAACGCGAATCACAACCTGTTACTCCGTCATATAATCATCTTGGAGCGTATGGATCGAATTATGGCGATTCATTTATTTTTGAACGAGTTTGGGTTCAGCCACTATTAATTGATGTTGGGTTTATTGTTGAGGATACTCAATGGGCTATTAAAACTTGGAATGCCTCTCGATTTGGGAGTGTGAATGTCACCAGTATCCTGGCTACTAATCCAGAAGGAACAGTACTGACGTATGATCCGTTACCAAATACAATTGCGGTTTTTGGTGATTTGGTTTATCCTTTGGAGGTTTTGAGTGTTGGTCCACCACTCCAGGATACCACTTATAAATTAACTATTGATGGATTAGAATACGAAATTGATATTGTTGGCATCCGAGTTTTGCCTTTTGACCTTGATCCGAATTGGGATTCTGGTATTCAAGTTAAGTATACCTTTCAATCAACTATTTTTGCGTCAAAGCGGCTAAATGAGCAAAGGCGGCCGTTGAGTGTGGACAGCTGGTTCTCTACTGGGTTCACAACGGATGCTAGTAAAGGGAGAGCAAGGACAGTCTTTAACCAAATATCTTATGGGAAAGATAAAGTGTTTGGAGTTCCAGTTTTTACCGAGAAAATAAATCCAACTGCAGTTAGCATAGGGTCATTCATAATTAATACAAATGATGATTTGGCGCTTATGTACAATTTGAATAATCGCGCTGATTTTGTAATTTTGGTTGATCATGTGAATGGGCTATCCGAGGTCAAATTAGTTAATTCGGTTGACCCGGGTGTTATTACTCTTGACCAACCAGTTTCAGCAAATTTTCAACAAGAAACTACCTATGTTTACCCATGTATGTTTTGCTATCTTAAAAGGTTTAAAAGTATGGGGATAACCGATGACTTGGTTGAAATCGCAGTTGACTTTGAACAGTATAAGAGTTAAGGAGATTTAGAATGGCTGATGATTATATGGATATTGGAAACGAATCAATTTTCCCGTTATCCCCTAATTGGAAAAAATCTCCGGCTACTTCTTTAACGATGACCCGCCGCCTGCATTCATTCCCAGGGACAGCGCAATCGATTTCAGAATTGAATCCGGAAACCCCTATTTCATTTGAAGCTTTGTTTACTGTCTTTAATAAGGTAGATGAATATAGTTTATTGGAATTTATTCACGCCCACCAAGGAAGAGTAGTTCGATTTTGGGTACCATACCAACGCCAATTATTTGAGCTGTACGAAGATTCAGCAATTGGGGCGGGTGCAATTAATTGTGTGGATAATGGGGCGGCAGGATCATACCAAGGATACGAGCGGATTTATATTTTAATGACAAATGGGGATATGATTACCAGATGGGTGACTAGTATTACAACTGACGGTACTAAACTATCAATGGTACTGGATACACCACTTGACCGAAGTCTTGAGTTAACTAATCATTTGCAAATTGGAAGATTTCTTTTAGTCCGATTTGATTCAGATCAATTCGAGTTAAGTATTAAGACAAACAATGTTTTTGAAATTACTCAAAGATTTTATGAACTGGTAAAAGAGTATGCCCAATTAGTAGCGAATTAAGGAGAAGAGGATGTCTGATTATACTGATAATTTAGAAGCTACCCAACAAACTGCTGCACCGGAATTTTATGTGATTACGTCTGGTTCGTCGGTAGAGCGGTACACTTCATATTCAACTGATTTAACTTTTATGGGTCAATTGTTTAAGGCTGCTGCTATAAAACGTGGGGGATTGGTCAGGGATACTAAATTTGGTGTGGATAAAATTCAGGTGACTGTTCCATTGTCTCCAAATATTGCTGCGTATATTCCTAACCAACCAATTGAACCGGTGACTGTTACTATTTACCGGTCGACATTAGCCAACTTAAATTCATATGCTATATTTTTTAAAGGGAAAATTGCATTTGTCCAAATAAAAGATAAAATGGCGACTGCTCAAATTCAATCCAGATCAAAAATTCTTCTTAGAAAAATACCAAGTATAATTTACCAATCTTTTTGTAATCATGATATATTTGATTCTGGGTGTAGTCTTGACGAATACGTTTATTTGCGTACTGGGATAGTGGCAACTTTATCAGACAATAATGCTACAGTTAGTGTGTCTTGGACGGACGGGAAAGGTGATCCAGACATTGGGGATTTCCAAGGAGGGCGGATGGTCCTGGATACCGATTTAAGATTAATTACTGGGCATAGTGTAATAGACGAATTCCAAATTCAAATTCCATTTGATTCGAGAATGAAGATTGGTGCTACCCTTTCTCTTTACCCCGGTTGTGATGGGAGTCCGGAAACCTGTGGTACCCGATTTGATAATTTAACCCACCATCTGGGAATGAGTTATATTCCATCCTCCAATCCGGTTTTATGGGGATTCAAATAAATGGATATTCCATATTTTGAAAATAACCAAAACTGGTTAAAATTATGGGAAGAATTAGAATCCTGGAAAGGGACTCCATACCGGCACTTAACTATGGTCAAGGGGAGAGGAGCAGATTGTACTTTATTTATTGGTGGTGTTTGGAAAACTATTGGAATTTTGAGTAAAGTCAATTATGAGTATTACTCTACAGATTGGCATGAGCATACAGATGAAGAAATGGTAATTGAATCAATAATGCGGCATCACCGTGATCATTGTAATGAAGGGTTTACGTTACAAAGATTTGGTCCTTTGGAAACTGATGAACTTATACGGGGGGATATCTTGCTTTTTAACTATCCAGCACGAGGGATACTAGTAAGTCATCATGCAGCAGTATGGATCGGTACAATTTTTAAAACTCGACAACGAAAAATAATGACTAACTCAATTGAGGGGCGCGGGGTTTGCCAATTACAATATGGGAGTTTTTGGCAGCGTAGACTCACAAATGTTTTTAGAGTAATGGAGGGTTAAAATGGTTACAGGATTAATATACGGGGTACTCTTTATTGCTGGTGCGCTCCTTGCCACAATGATGACGAGTGGCCCAAATCAAGAAGGGATGGAAGCAAATACATTAGAATCTTTTCAAACTACAACTTCAAATGAAGGATCAGTGGTCACCATAGTAATAGGGCGAGCTAAAGTTACTGGTAATTTATTATGGTTTGGTAATTTGGAAACTGTAGCTCTTCCAACTTCAGGTGGGGGAAAGGGTGGTGGTGATGCACCAGCAGGATCGAGTGGATACTCTTATTATATGGATATCTGGCAAGGGCTTTGTATAGGACCCGGTGTATCGATTGAAACTTTGTGGGAACAAAATAAAGAGATAGACAATGAAGGGTATATTCTTAACCCAGGAGATGAATTGACTTTTCCAACTCCAAGGGGACCAAGCCCTGTTGTAGCAGTTGGGGAACCTGAAATTCTTGGGGATCTACTAATCCCGTATGCTGCCCCATTAAATCCAATGGCTCATGTTTTTATGGAACGACGTTTTATTGGTGAGAATGTAAGTTTTTTACCAACGTATCATTATTTGGTTAATAAGTTATCGCAGGCACCTTTATCGTACGCGAATGAAACGTATGGGGTGAATCCTGCTGCAGCAATTTATGATTGCTTAGCACTTGGTGGTGGGACTCTTTCGGATATTGTCTTATCATCCTTTCAAGATGCTGCAACTTATTGGCACAATAAAGATTACGCTGTTAATATTGTTTTGAGTAAACAGCAAGCTGTCCGGGATTCGATTAATCAAATATTTACTTATGTTGATGGAAATATTCGGTATAATAATGAAGGTAAAATGGAATTGATTCCTTGGAAAGATACTGATACCTATTCGGATACTCTTGATGAGAGTGATTACAAAAGTTTTACATTCAAGCGGCAGACGTGGGACAACGTACCTACCGATTTTAGAGCCAATTTTACAGATCGGGAGCAAGAGTATAGTACCAGGACCATACGAGCCAGGAATACGGCAGCTGCTGCCATCTCTGGGCGAGATGACCCGATGTCAATTGACCTAACTGCTTTTATTGATATAGATATGGCTTCTCGTCGTCTTTGGGAATTGATGAAAAGATTGTCATATCCAGAAGCTCAAGTAAGTTGTGTCGTGTCAATGAGTCATTCAGGAGTCCGTGAAGGGGATGTGGTCAGACTCAATCATATCGATTACGGGCTGTCCAATGCTGATTTCCGAGTAACAAAAGTTCAACTGGCAGAAAACAGGTCAAATGATATTACTTGGACACTAACACAGGAGTTATCAAGTTTGTTTGATTCTGCGTATCAAGGTGGTGGAAGCCCCGGTTGGGTAATTCCAGACTATGCTCCTGTTATTGCTTTGGCAGTAGATGTTTTTGAACTGCCTTATAATAATGTAACCGGGCAGGCACCCGCATATCTTCTATTGGTTGCTCGTGCCGGGGTTGAGACTTCTTTTAATGTTTGGTACTCTCCTGAGCCCACAGGATATGAAAATAAAGGGGAATTTTCTACATTTTCACAAAAGGGGACTCTCGACGAAGCTTATTCATCTGATACTTATGCTATTGATGATGATCTTGGTATTTTGTATACACCTGACCGAAATGATCCTACATTTGATTCGCAAACAAGGACTGGGCTTTTTACGAGCAAAAGGGTAGCTATTATTGGTTCCGAAATGATTGGATTCCAAACGGTGGAGGTTGAAGGCTCCGGGTATAGATTAAAAGGGTGTATTCGGGGTATTCTAAACACTCCAATCACAACGCATAATTCTGGATCAACGATTTGGCTAACCACAATAAATGATAACATTTTACTGGATATCTCAGCTAGTTCTTTTAACCTTAAGATTTCTCCAAGTTTTGGTATTGATTCGGTGGATACTTCCACTATTTCTCCAAAGGGAGTTACTTATTCTTCAAAGGCTTTGGAGCCCTGGGGAGTTTGTGGAATTGAGGCTACCAGGACAGGAGGTACTGTCTCTGTTTTGGTAAACAATACTACTCAACTTGTTCCGGGTGCCGGTATTTCACCAGTAGTTGCATCTCCAATAATTAATCCGAATTCAGTAGATGGAATTATACAATATTACACCAATTATGATTCAACAGTTGTGAATGTACCCGAAGCAAATTTTGATTTGACGTATACTCCTGCTTTGACTGTTTATGTGCGTCAATCCTTAGAAGGAAGGGCGAGCAGTTGGGTTTCCTTATCTGTTGGAGCAGATGATGGTTCTTATAGTACTGATGGGCCAGGTGATTCAAACCTTGAGCATGTAAAATGGGGTGCTCAAGGATGGGTTGATATTATGAATCGGAATACTACTCGTTTGAATGATGAACTTTTGACGATATCTGGTTTGCTTGATGTTAATGATTCTGCTGTTGCTAATACTAATATTCTGATTTGGGATGAGGCCACTCAGAAATTTATTCCTGGCCTTACTCCCACAACCACAACCACTACTACCACTACGACTACTACTACTACCACGACAACAACTGTTTAAGGAGAACTAAATGTCTATCTTTGGTAATAAATTAGAAACAGATACATATAGTTCCCCAGGGTGGAATCATATTTATAATAAGAATATGGATGTGCTTGATGGGGAGTTATTAAAATTGAAGGCTTTGCAAGATGTAGACCTTGACTCCATAACAGATCAGAAGCCTTTTATCTGGAATGCAGTAACCTCAAAATGGGAGCCGGTACTATGAGCACTTCAATGACGCCTTCAGGCCTTAAACTTCATAACTATACTGATGGAGCTTGGTATAATGATGTGGTGTATAATATCACCAGGTTAAATAACACCTTGTTAAAGCTCAGTGCAATGGGGGATGTGGCTTTAACTGGATTGACAGGCAGACAAGCTATCCGTTGGGATGTTGAAATAAGTAAGTATGTTAACTTTTTTATACCATTCCCAACATATTGGCAAACCCCTATGACCGCGTATTGGACAACAGTCATGTCGGATTTGTGGACAACAACAATGGACACGGAGGTTTAAATGGCAAAACAAGTAATACTGCACACAGATGAATTTGGCGAGGGTTGGACTAAACAAAATGAAAATAATACCGAAATTTATTCGGCTGTTGCACTAAACACAGATAAAGCTACTTATCCAAGTGGGGATGCTACTAAAGTTGGTTATATCTCCATTACCCAGGCTGTAGATTTGGATATCATCGAAGCACGCGTAAATAGTCTTGATGCTGCGGTTGTTTTACGAGGGGAGTGGGATGCTTCTGTTGGCACTTTTCCTGGAAGTGGTACTGCTCAAGCTGGTGACAGTTGGATCGTGTCGGTAGGTGGAACGGTTGATAGTAAAGTTTTCTCTGTAAATGATCGAGTTATAGCAATCCTCGATAGTGCTTCAGCAAGTGTATTTGCTGCAAACTGGATTAAAGCTGATTACACAGATCAAGTGCTTTCAGTGGCTGGACGTACCGGAGCAGTCGTAATAACCGCTGGGGATATCTCAGACTTTGATACCGAAGTTGCTAATAATCCAGCCGTTGCAGCAAATACTTCCAAGGTCTCAGCAGACACAGCAAACGTAACAGCAGCAGGCGCTTTGATGGACTCAGAAGTTGATGCAGATATCAAGACCTTGACCTTGCCTGCCAGCACAACAATCTCAACCTTTGGTAAATCTCTGGTTGATGATACCACAGCAGCATTGGCCAGGGCAACTCTTGAAGCAGCAGCCTCCGGAGTCAACCCAGATATCACAAGCCTGACAGCCCTGGACGACGGAGGCATACCACTATCAGCCATAGGAATGTACTACGGAGTAGCCTGGGACGAATCAACAGACACATACACAAGGACTGGGTCTCTCGCAGGGCAACCGGTATCACAAACTCTATCAGATGCTCTACTACCTATTCAGGCGTCACAGAGAAGGTGTATAATGAATGATGCTGGAGAGGTTCAGTATTATCTTGGAGCAGCAGATTCAACCAAGCGTGAAGATGGCGTATTGGCTGCTGACTTAACTGGCGCAGATGGTCAAGTGGTAGTTCAGAGAGCCAAGTTTTATTATAGATACAGCTTCTCAGGAACAACGCATACTTATGATATTTCTCTGTTTCCTTTACCTGGATTCAGTGTTCATCCAATGTTCCTAAAAAATGGTGAGGTAGTTGATTACAGATATCCCGGAGCATATGAAGGTGTTGGGTATGATGATTCTGTAGCAGCTTATATTGACTCTGGGTGTGTAGCAGCAACTAACTGGAGTGGTACTGTAATTGATCTGGTAAATGATAAGATTGGATCAGTATCAGGATTCTGCCCGATGGTAGATGAAACAAGACCAGAGTTCAGAGCAATCTGTGCAAACCGAGGGGCAGGCTGGAGACAACAGGAGTTCGATTTTATTTCTGGTATCCAGCTTTTATATTTGGTCGAATATGCAGATTGGAACTCTCAAGCAATGATCGGACCAGGTAGGACAAATCTATCAGGAGGAACCTGGACAAAGGATTCTTACATTGGAACTACAGGACTATCCAATGGAGATGGTAATGGGACTAATTCGGTACACCTGGGTGGCACAGCAGGATATCTAACTGATTACATGACCTATAGAGGAATTGAGAATTTCTTTGGGAATGTTTGGAAATGGGTTGATGGGATTAATATTCAGGATAATGTCCATTGTGTGTGCAATACAGATACTGATTTTGCAGATGACACAGCAGTTGGATATACTGCTCTTGGGATTACTCTGCCAGCAGTAAATGGATATCAGAAGACTCTTCAGCAACAGCCCAGAGGGTTTTTGCCTGCAAGTGTTGGTGGTGCATCAAACACCTATATTACTGACTATTATTATCAGTCTACAGGTTTCTGGCGGGTGGTGGCGCTCGGCGGCGGTTCGACTTATGGCGCGCTTGCGGGGGTCGCTTCTTGGCTTGCGAATTACGCTTCCTCGTATGATAACGTTCATATCGGTTGCCGGATCTGCCGATAATCCGCAAAACGGAAAACGTAAAACGGTTTTTATATCTCGGTTGGCAGGTGGTGAAACTCGGCAGCAATTCGAATAATGGCACGAATGCAGGGGTCACTTATTGGAATGCGAATAACACTTCCTCGAATGATAACATTAATATCAGTTGCCAGATCAGCTTATGCAATTTTTAAAAGATGTAAAAACCCTGCCTCTTGGCAAAATATAAATAACGTCTCATAAGTATTGGTAGGGAAACCGAAGATTCTGAGGCAAATAAGCAGACTAAGGGCAAACATGAAAAAGTACAATAATTTATATTCAAAGATATATGGTATGGAAAATATCAAATTAGCACACAAAAATGCAAAGAAAGGGAAAGCACATTATTCGGAGGTTAAGATGGTGGATAGTGATCCAGATAAGTATTTTAACGAGATTCACGAAATTTTGAAAGATAAGACTTTTAAAAATTCAAAATATAAAACATTTATTAAAACAGACAGTGGGAAAGCAAGAGAAATATTTAAACTTCCGTATTTTCCTGACAGGATTATCCATCATTGTATCATGAATATTTTAGAGCCGATCTGGATGAAGACTTTAATTGCAGACACGTATTCATCTTTAAAGAAAAGAGGTATTCACAAAGGTGTAAAAAGGGTTAAGAGTGCTTTGAAAGACAGAAAGGGTACTCAATACTGTTTGAAGATGGATGTTAAGAAATTTTACCCATCTATTGATCATAACGTTTTAAAACAAATTATTCGAAAGAAGATAAAAGACAAAGACTTATTGTGGATACTTGATGAAATTATTGATTCAGCAGATGGAGTTCCAATAGGTAATTATTTAAGTCAGTATTTTGGAAATTTGTATTTATCAGGACTTGATCACTGGGCAAAAGAACAAAGGCATTGTAAATATTACTTTAGGTATTGTGATGATATTGTGATTCTGCATAAAGATAAAAATCACTTAGCTAACCTCAGGAAAGAGATATCAGGGTATCTTAAGGAAAAATTAAATGTCACCTTGAAAGAAAATTGGCAAGTATTCCCAGTTGCTATAAGAGGGATTGATTTTCTTGGTTATAGGTTTTTCCATGACTATGCCTTGTTAAGAAAAAGCACTGCCGCCCGATTCAAAAAAAGAATTAAGAGAATAAAGAAAAGCCGTAACAGTCTAACACCAATTAATATTTTGGGTGGCGTTATGAGTTATTGGGGATGGATGAAGCATGCTAATTGTTATAGATTGCAAGATAAATACATTGATGAAGATATAAAACAAATAGTAAACAATGTTTGTATTACCAATAAATTACATAATCCTGTAAGGTGTATTTAATGGGCAAATATCCAAACTTTACCGACTTTGCAGAAGAAATAAAATCTTTTAAGGGTGACAAAAAGAAGATCGAAAGTATAGTAAATAAAAAGATTTTAGTTATTAATTTTAAAATAAAACCAAGTAAGCAAAAACAAAACACGCTTTATGC
>JAQICW010000125.1 GCA_027858355.1 Desulfobacula sp. | reverse complement strand
GATAAATAATGAGCAAACAAGGCAAAAGCCCTTTTACAGAACATTTGGGTGAGTTGAGAGACAGACTGGTCCGTTCCTTTATTGCTGTCGCTATCGGTTTTGTGGCCGCTTATTCTTTTAAAGAAAAATTATTTGAAATTTTGAACGCCCCCCTGGTCACTGCCATGGGTGAAGATGGAAACGCCAAGATGATTTTCACAGGGCTTCCTGAAGCCTTTTTTACCTATCTTAAAGTATCTCTGCTCACGGGGATTATTCTGGCAACCCCTGTCCTTTTTTATGAATTCTGGATGTTTGTATCTCCCGGCCTTTACAGAACTGAAAAAAAATATATTATACCCATTGTAATTCTTTCGGTTTTCTTCTTTTTTGTTGGCTCGTCTTTTGGATATTTTATTGTTTTTCCCTATGGATTTAAATTCTTTTTAGGATTTGCCACGGAAACCATCCATGCCATGCCATCCATGAAGGAATATCTTTCATTTTCCTCAAAAATGCTTCTGGCCTTTGGATTTGTTTTTGAACTGCCCCTGGTTTTAACCTTTATGGCCAGAATGGGGCTGGTTAATGTTGCTTTTTTAAAAAAGAACAGGAAATATGCGCTCTTGCTTTTCTTTGTTGGTGCAGCAATTATAACACCTCCCGATGTCATCACCCAGATCATGATGGCCCTGCCACTGATGGTTCTTTATGAAATCAGCATCATCGGTGCCAGGGTATTTGGGAAAAAAAAGGCCGAAGAAGTTGAAGATGATGAAGACCTTGATGATGAAGACCTTGAAGAAGGAGAAGATATCGCTTCACAGAAAGACACAAAAACCAAGGAAGAATAGTCATAAACCTGACAGGTTTTTAGTGTTGACTTTTCAACACTTTTGGGTGTAAAAATTTAATTGAAATTTTAAGGAAACAACCGGTGATATGGAAATAGCACTGGTATAAAGGCAAAATAAATTCTTAATGAATAAAGGAGCAAAATAGATTATGAACAAAAAATTGCTGACTCTTTTTTTGGCGGCAGGCATTGCCGTGATTTTTGTTACAACAGGTCTTTATGCTGGAACAGATGTTCCTGAGACTATTACAATGGACTATAATCAATACAAAAAACGAACAAAAAAACCCCCTAAATACAAATTCATTGAATTCAACCACAAAAAACACAATGAAGAATACAAAATCTCCTGTGGTGAATGTCATCATGATGAGAACAATGAAGCCTTAAGTGATCTTAAAATAGGGGATGATGTCGAAAAATGTGTGGAATGCCATACACAACTGGAAAAACCCAAAGACAGGGAAAAGAGAAAAGACATCATGATACTTGAAAACGCCATGCACGGAAACTGTGTTGATTGTCATAAAGAGGTCAATATCAAAGCTGGTGATCCTAAAGGGAGAAAAGGCCCTGCACCCACTAGCTGCACAAAATGCCACCTAAGGAATAAATAATCGTTTTATAAAAACATTTTTTTGCTTTAAAAGAGGTTTTCCAAAATTGGGAAAACCTCTTTTTTTTTGAAAATTTTTATTGATTTGATTTTTTATTTGGATAAAGACGCTTTGAACTCTCTTGCCTTTTTGACCAGCGCAGGTGCCCAGGAAGGGCTGCCCAGTGCGTGAATATGGGTGTAGGTCCCAAAAGTATTTTGTTTGAAAAAACCATCCTTTTTATCGAGAATACCTTTGCCCCGTTCCATTTTAAAGGCCATTTCAGGGTCCTGATAATCAATCTCCAGGATACTGGAATATCGGAATTCGTGACCCTTTAGGGTTTCACCCAATTTGAAAAAGGGATTCTCATTAACAACCGCAACCTTGGTGTATCCGTGTCCTTGTGGCCGTTTTGAAAGCCCGAATTTAATGGGGAGAATTCCGGACATGGGATATTCTTTATCCCTCAACCGGATGCTTGTACCCAGAAATATCAAGCCCCCGCATTCAGCATAAATGGGAAGTCCTTTTTTAGATAATCTTCTCAAATTTTCCCTAAATGCAATATTTTGCGCAAGCTGAGGCGCATGGGTTTCAGGAAAACCACCTCCCATATAGATGGCATGAACTTCTGGTATGCTTTCTTCTAGCAAGGGGCTTATAAAAACAATTTTAGCGCCCAGTTTTTCTAAAGCATCAATATTGTCCGGATAATAAAATTGAAACGCAGAGTCCATTATAATACCGATTGTAACAGGTTCTGGTTCAGTGAGTTTAACTTCTGAAAAATTAATTTGTGTTAGCACATTGGGATCAGTGCTGTGGCATTCAAAGGTTACAGCCTTATAGAGTGCATCCAGATCTATATTATCTCTGGCAACTTTGGTGGTAGCAGCAATCGCCTGATCAGAAAAGGCGTGTTCCTCCGACGTAACAAGCCCCATGTGTCTTTCAGGAAAATCCTGGGCCTTTAACTTTGGAACAGCCCCAAACACGGGGATATTACAAAATTTTTCTATATTGACCCTGACTTTTCCTTCATGTCTTTTCCCGGCTACCTGGTTAAGAATAACACCGCAGATATTGACATCAGGATCAAAGTTCATGCATCCCATAAGCAATGCTGCCATTGTACGAGTGCTTTTGGTACAATCCAGTACCAGTAAAACAGGAAGGTTTAAGAGTTTTGCGAGCTCGGCGGTTGAAGTGGATCCATCTGTATCAATGCCGTCATAAAGACCCCGGTTGCCTTCAACAACGGCTATATCACAATGTCTTGAATTTTCCTGATAGGATTGTCTAACAATTGGAGGGGTACACAGAAAGGTGTCCAGATTATAACAAGGACGTCCGGCTGCCTTTGAAAGCCAGCCGGCGTCAATATAGTCAGGTCCCTTTTTAAATGGAGAGACCTTAAGTCCGTTTTCTTTCCATGCAGCAGTGATCCCCAGGGAGACAATTGTCTTGCCAGATCCACCCCTGAGGCCGGCAATAATAATTCCCGGAACCTTTTTAGCAGCCTTTTGCATGGATAAATGTAAGGCTTGCCTTATCCTTACTCTTCGTTTTCAGACGAGTGCTGGATACCACCGCCCTTGAGACCATACATGGTTGTACTGCCCGAAGACCAGTATTCAAGCACTTCATCTTGAACCATTTTAGTAATAACTTTTTTAATAGCCCTTGGCTTGTCATCCGGGAAAACTTTCGAGAAATCATTAAAATAGAACTTGGTTTTGGTCTTGGACTTTTTGTTTATCCAATCCACGACTGCTTTGACTGCTGCTTCCTTATTATCAAGAAGTTCACTCATTGTCATACTCCTTTGAAATCAAAATGGATGAGCCGAAGTACACGAAGTGCACTCCGGCTTTATCATAGTATTTAACAGGTAAAGCTCAATAAACGAAGTATATTAGAACTTGAACTGAGTTGATTGCCGCCAGCTCATGTATGCCTGCTGACGGAAATCATCAATAAGGTGATGGGTAAACTCAAGCTCACAAACTTCAAAGAATTTTTCCCATCCGATTCTTTCTGCCCAGTCTCCCAGACGTTCATACTTATTCGCACCATTGGAATATGCATTAACCATCTGACTGATCGCCTTTGTCATGGAAGGCCATCTTGGCATCTCATTGGGTAGAAAGGCCACAACAACTTTAGAAAATTTCGGATCGGAAATTCTGTTGGAAACTTTACCACCTGCCATGAGAACTATACCATCACCTTCAGTGTCCGCAAGAGGCATGGAAGGACACATGGTGTAACAATTACCACAATACATGCATCTTTCGTTTTTAACTTCCACAGATTTAACTTCTGTACCGTTGGCAAGCTTAATCTTGGACGGTTTGATAGCGGCTGTCGGGCAGGCTGCAATAGCCAGGGGTATTTCGCAGAATTTGTCAAGGTATTCATGATCCAGCATGGGTGGTTTTCTGTGATATCCAAGAATAGCAATATCAGAACAATGAACAGCACCGCACATATTCAGGCAGCATGCCATGGAAACTCTCAGCTGGGCCGGAAGCTTCATTTGCTGGAAGTCATCAAACAATACATCCATTGTTGCCTTTACAGTACCCGAGGCATCTGTTGCCGGAGTATGGCAATGGATCCAGCCCTGGGTATGAACGATATTGGTTACGCCGGCTCCTGTTCCGCCAATGGGGAATTTCAAGGAACCGCCAGGAAATTTTCTGGAAGCCAGATCGTTTTTCAGGGGCTCTACCTTATCTTTTGAGTCAACCATGAATTCAATATTATTACGGGTGGTAAAACGAAGGTGCCCGTCACAATATTTGTCTGCAATTTCACAGATTTCATTAATATGAGTGGTAGTCATCAAACGACAGCCACCAACTCGTACTGTATATACTTCGTCTCCTGAGTCTGCAACATGAACAAGAACGCCTGGCTCAAGGATTTCATGGTGAGACCATTTGCCTTTGTTTTTAGCA
Organism: Desulfobacula sp.; assembly: GCA_027858355.1. The sequence goes on along the minus strand of JAQICW010000125.1, from coordinate 1,296 downwards.
ATCACAGGAGGATAAAACTCATTATAGTCTTTCGGACCGATGTCTGAAATTCTGTTTTCCATCGGTTTGGCTGGATTATAACCAGTAGAAATAAATGCCATTATAATTCTCCCTTTTTATCTAAGATGGTGTTTTCTGTATTCGTCAACGTCACGTTCCCAGCCGCCTTCAACCTCATCCTCTTTCCAGAAGATATAGGGGTTGGTTCTCGGATATTGTACGTGCTGCGGTACTGCCTTGATACCAGTTACTTCAAGAAGCTTCTGGAATCCCTGACGCATAATCAGTTCACCAAGTCTTTCACGGTTTTTACCTTCTTCCATCCACCAGTCCCAAACATTTTCAACGACTTCTGTGAGTGCTTCGTAATCATTGTCAGGATTAACTTCAATAAAAGGAACAAGGAGAGAACCCATCTGAGCACCATCAAGAATCGGAGCCTTTGCACCACAAAGAATTGAACAACCTGTATCTTTACCGATTTTAAGGGCTCTTGGCATTACATTGATACAATGCATGCAGCGGGTACAATTGGCATCGTCAATAAAAAGTTTTTTATTTTCAAACTTCATGCATTTTGTGGGACACAGACCCAAAACTTCTTTTTCAAGGTCAAATGGGCCCCAGTCGCGTCCTTTATGCGCACCAGCATTGGAAGGATATGCTGCATCATTTTCAACATATTTGTTGACAGCATCCTGATCAATCCTGATATTGTCTCTCCATGTACCGATAAAAGACATGTCAGAACGAGCAATAGATGCAACGCAGCAGTTGGGGCAACCATCAAATTTAAATTTAAACTTGTATGGGAAAGCCGGTCTGTGAAGCTCATCCTGATATTCATTAGTCATGAAGTGAACCAGTGCATTTGTATCATAGCATGAATATTCACATCTGGAGCTGCCAAGGCAGTCAGCAGGTGTTCTCAGGTTGGAGCCTGATCCGCCAAGATCCTGGCCCATATCATGGGTCAATGTCCAGAAGACTTCTTCAAGCTGAGGAGTGGTGGTACCAAGAAGAACTATATCACCCGTTGCCCCATGCATGTTAGTTACACCGGAACCTCTGAAGTCCCAGAGTTTGGTCAACTGTCTTAAATAATCGCTTGTATAGTATTTACCAGCAGGCTGGGCTACACGCATTGTATGGAAATGCTGTACACCAGGGAACATTACCGGCTGATCACAATATCTGCCGATAACACCGCCGCCATAACCGAAAACACCGACAATACCGCCATGTTTCCAGTGGGTTCTACCATGCTTGTAAGAAAGCTCCAAAACACCCAAAAGA
>JAQICW010000122.1 GCA_027858355.1 Desulfobacula sp. | reverse complement strand
CAGGGTACTGCGGTTGCTTGGCAGTGCTGTTTTTGCCGCTGACTTGCAAATGGGAAATAATTTCCGGGGCCTTGTCCAAGATCCACGTACTCTCCAATATGCTGTAATGGGATATTGATTGATAGTATGATGCCCTTTTTCATAAAGTGGAATTCATGGCAGAAGAAAAAATAAAATTTAAAGTACCAGATGTTGTGATTTGTAATTTTTTTAAAAATCAGGACTGGTGAAAGAAATAGTCTCCCAATGTTTGAAAATGACTCGTCATTAATGATACCATCAATGCTCATTTGATCCTAATGTCTCCATTTATCTTTTAGAAACTATCAGGACATATATGGAGGCTGAATTTATCTTCTGGCTAACCAATTGAAATTCAGACTAAAACAATAATTGTTTTGCTTCATGATTATTTTTAGGGTATTTTGGAATTTGTTTAAAACCACAGTAAATCAAATTAAAATATAGCAAAGGAGCAATAAGTTACATGTCATTGCTAAAAACCCATAACAAATTACCTTTCATTCTCTCGATCATTATTTATATAGTCGCCATACTTTTTTATGGCTTCTGGAGTAATCTTCAGAATAAAAAAGAAATTTTGGAGCATGTAGATAATAAATTATATCAACACGCAATTTCACTGAAATACATGCTACCGGATGATTTTCATGATAGAGCAATAGATGCACAGTCTGTCTCAATTGATGAGGATAAATATATTGCTAATAAACTGACAAATCTAGTTAGGGAGACAGGCTTTAAATATGCTTATACAGTTATCAAAAAAGAGGACAAACTTTTTTTTGTTGCTTGTGATCTAATAGCAGACCCCGAAAATGAGAGAGGAACGTTTTATTATTATGAGTATGAGGGAGCTGATGAAGGTTTCATTAATGCCTTTGAAAAGGAAACGCCAACTTATAAGACTGTTAGTGATCAATGGGGAACAGTTAGAACTGTAATGGTTCCAGAAAAATCACCAGGTGGGATTAATTATTTGGCTTGTGCAGATTATGACATTACGTATGTTAAAATCTTGTTACAGAAAAATTTATTTAAATCCATTGCAACAGTCTTTTTCTTTCTATTGCTGACAATACCTATAATAAAAGTCTATACAAATTCATATAAAATTTTTATAGGAAATCTAAAGGAGAGCGAAGAAAAATACCGAACCATTCTTGAAAGCATTGAAGACGGTTACTATGAAGTTGATATTGCAGGGAACTTTACTTTTTTTAATGATTCAATGTGCAAGATTCTCGGATATTCCAAAGACGAATTAACAGGCTTGAATAACAGAAGGTATACGGACGAGGAAAACGCCAAGCAAATCTTTAAAACGTTCAATAGGGTATATAAAACAGGACAACCATATAAAGCAATTGATTGGGAACTGATAAAAAAGGATGGTTCCAAATGTTATGTTGAGACATCAGTAGCTCTTAAAAGAAATTCAAAGGTTCAACCAATAGGTTTCCAAGGTATAGCCCGAGACATCACCGGGCGCAAACAGGCAGAGAAGGCACTGCGGGAGAGCGAGGAAAGATACCGGAGTATTTTTAAGAATGCTGTTGAAGGTATTTTTCAGAGCACACCGGAAGGTCGGTTTATCAGTGTCAACCCGGCCTTTGCCAAGATGCTGGGGTATGCATCACCTGAAGATCTCATGGCGAATATTTCCGACATTGCTGCACAATATTACGTAAACCATGAAGACCGGCACCGATATAAGCAACTTCTCCAGAAGACCGGAATTGTAAAATTTTATGAGTTCAAAGCCCGGTGCAAAGACGGTTCACACATATGGGTATCCGACAGCACCCGTGTCATCTATGATCAGGACGGCAATATTGTCCGCTACGAAGGGCATGTGACAGATATCACCCAGCTCAAGCAGGCAGAAAAGGAAAAACGCCAAATAGAGGCGCAATACCGTCAGGCCCAGAAAATGGAGTCCGTTGGCACCCTGACAAGTGGCATCGCCCATGATTTTAATAATATTATGGGTATTATTCTGGGAAACACGGAACTTGCCTTAGAGGATGTTCCGGAATCTAACCCGGCTCATACCAACTTGGAAGAGATCAGAAAGGCAAGCCTTCGGGCAGCAAATATTGTAAGACAGCTTCTCAGCTTTACCCGCATAACCGACCAGAAACTGCAACCAATAGAAATTGCAGCGGTTATTAAAGATGCGATCAAGTTTTTGCGGTCAACAATTCCAAGTACCATAGATATTGAGCAGGATATTTGTGTCACCGATGAAACGATTCTTGCAGATCCAACACAGATCAATCAGATCATGATGAATCTGTGCATCAATGCTTCCCATGCCATGGAACAAACCGCTGGAAAGCTTACCATCACTGTGGAAAATGTGCTTTTAGACGATGATTCAGCCAAAGACTATCCTGATTTAAAAAGCGGCAAGTATGTTAAGGTAGTGGTAAGCGATACAGGGCCGGGAATAGACCCCAAAATAATTGATCGCATTTTTGATCCCTATTTTACAACCAAGGGGATTGGCAAGGGTTCTGGTATGGGGTTGGCCGTAGTGCATGGCATTGTCAAGAGCCATAGCGGATCTATTAAACTTGACAACACCCCTGGTAAAGGTACTAAATTCAGCATACTTTTTCCGTTGGCACAAGGAAAAGCAACCGTTGAAGCTGGGGCAATTCAGAAGATTCCCAGGGGAAGTGAAACCATATTGTTTGTGGATGATGAAATATCTATTGTAAATATGGTGCAAAGAATGTTTGAACGCCTGGGATACAAAGTTGAAACCGCCATAACGCCGCAAGATGCTTTGGATCGGTTTGCCTTAAATCCAGATCATTTTGACCTGGTCATCACAGACATGACCATGCCCCAGATGACGGGTGTTGACTTATCTGAAAAGTTGATGGCATTTCAGCCTGATATTCCCATCATCATCTGTACAGGCTACAGTGCCCTTGTGGATGAAGAAAAGGCAAAAGAATTGGGGTTGGCGGCCTACGTCATGAAACCAATCAATCTATCAGAAATTGCCCAGACCATTCGAAAGGTACTGGATAGAAAGTAATATCCCGTTTAAGGGTAATGGATATATGGCTCGCTATTCCAGTCTTTTAAAATTACAGAATAGCAGGGGTATTCTTCTGATTTTTTAATTAAAACATGGCCCCATATCTTGTGGCTGAGAAAAATAATATTCTGTCATCTTGCATTAAACTATATAGCCTAAAACCATTGTCAGAAGTCGTTCTTACCCATTATTTTTTTTAATATATCAAAAACATTTTAACAGATTTTAATCTCCAATGAGAACAAATAAAATACTGATTAATTACAGGTTATTAAAAAAATATTTTTTGTATTCAATTATGACCATTTTATTTATTTCATTAATATCCTGCACCCATCAAAAAAAAATGAGCAGGGCGACACCTATCATGAAAACCAGTATTCTCATGATAGGTGACTCCATCACAGAGGGAGTACAGAGCAGTCCCGAAGCAGAGCCCTACACGACCGTTGCAGCGAAGGTGCTGGGGAAGGGATTCACGGTCACTCAGGTCGGTTGCGGTGGGACCACAACATGGGACTGGTCTTCGCTCGGCGGAGTAACACTTTGCGGCGGCCAGTTCTGGGAACTGAATGTCTATGAAGCTCGGGCTCGGCCGAATCTTCCCGCTGTTGTGGTGACTGTCATGCTGGGGGCCAACGATGCCACCGGTTTTTTTGAACCCGCACCGATTTCTCCAGATGAATACCGTGACAACCTCGCCAACCTTGTGACGAACCTGCTCAATGATGGCGCTGGACAAGTCATGCTGATGCCGCCACCCCCCATGTGTGAATCGACCAATGCAGATGTCGTTATGCGTTTGGAAGCGTATCGCACCATCGTGGGGGCCATGTGCAGCACACGCAAGGGTGTGGTTTGTGGACCCGACGTCTACACCCTGTTGAATGAAGACGACTTCCAGGGTTGCGACGTACACCCGAACGGCCTTGGTCATCTGACCCTTGGTATTGCGGTCGCAACGATGATCTTGGGGCAATGATGCGCTAAAGAATAGATCGGAGTATATTGGGCTAACCCATCATCCCAGGTTTATCTGGTGCCGATCAGTTATGTATAAGATGTTAAAAATCTGTCGGCGCTTGCCTGGGGCAGCCTTTTTTACCAGATCTTCTGGATCGCATTTGTCACCTACATTGCCTGGTTCTGGCTGATCAGCAACTATGCGGTTTCAAGGCTGGCCTCCTTTACCTTTCTTTCCCCGTTTTTCGGTGTCATTGCCGGTGCTGTTTTCCTGGGCGAACAGATCACCCCATACCTTTTGTGTGCCCTTGTTCTGGTCGGGGCAGGCATTTATCTTGTCAACCGGCGTAAAGATTAGCGATTAACCATCTCCTCACACCTGGAATCCTGCCATAAAACCCGGGTCTTCCCGCAAGACTCCTCCACTCGAAGATACCCTTTGGCAATCAGGTCTTTCAAGGTGAATGCCACAAAATCGCTCTCAAGTTCCGTCATCTCGCTTATCTGCCGGGTCAGCCGGTCCAGTTCCGTTTCAAGATCCTGGAACCCCTCATCATTCTGCTCCATCACGTCCCGGCTCAAAAGGGTGAATATTATTTTTGTGCGATAGTGTCCGCCCACCTGCATCTGTTCATAGGGGGTTGCGGTGTTGTTCTCATATTTTTGTTTCAACGCTTCCCATTCCTGTCGGACCTTTTCACCGGCGGCATGAACAAAGGCATCCATTCCTTCAGGGGACAATCCTTTGGTTCTGACAATGGACTGGTTCGCGTTGTACTGGTCCCAGTCATGGGTGAGGATTTCAAGGTCATAGTCGGCAATGTTCTCCCGGACCGTGGTTCCGGGAAACGGGGATAAAAAATGATAAACAGATTCGATCTCAAGTTCATTCTGCAGCCGCAAGGTGTCTGCCAGGGTTTCCTGTGTTTCGCCCGGCAACCCCACCATAAAAGAGGCATGTCCCCGGACCCCGGCTTCCCGGCAGGCCTTTGAGGCCTTTCTGGCCTGGGCGATCGTAATGCCTTTTTTGACCCGGCGAAGCATGTCCGGGTTGCCAGATTCTATACCGAAACTCACAGAATGACACCCCGCGCGTTTCATCCACGTCAGGGTCTCGGCATCAATGGTATTGACCCGGGAAAATGCACTCCAGGCAACATCCAGGTTCCGCTTGATGATTTCATCACACAATTGCTTCACCCGCCCTTTGTCTGAGGTGAACAGGTCATCGGCAATATTGATATAATAGGTGCCGCGGGAAACCAGGTCCGCTATCTCATCCACAATCTTACCTACAGAGCGAAACCGCACCTTATGCCCCACCATGCGGCGGCCCAGACAGAAAATACACTGATTGGGGCACCCCCGGCTCGTAATAATGCTGACAGGATATCCAAGGGCCTGGTACCGGGCCATGGGCAGAAGGTGTCGGGCCGGCCGGGGAAGCACATCCAGATCCTGAATCAACGGCCTCGGGGCCGTGGTGACAATCCTATCCCCGTCCTTAAAGGCAATCCCGCAAACCCCATGCCATTTCTCCCTGTCGCGGATCACGTCCAGAAGCTCTGTCACGGTGGCTTCACCCTCACCCTTCACAATAATGTCGATGTGCGGATACCTTTCAAGGGTATTCTCACTGTCAAAAGACACATGGGGGCCGCCCATAAGAATGATGATATCCGGATCAGTCTGCTGGACCACCCGCAGAATGTCCGCAGCCTGCTTGAAATTCATCGTCACCGAATTGGTTCCCACAATGTCGGGACCAAATTCAATCAGCTCTTTTTTCAATTTTTCAGGAGAATACCCCCGGACAATATAGTCGAGAATCACCACCTGAGCTCCGGCATTTTCACACACCGCTGCAATATACGTCAGCCCCAATGGTGGCGACGGGATTTCCTCCAGTGCATACGGCGGGGCAATAAGGGCTATCTTCATTCCAACACTCCTTTAATAACAAACCACCCGGCATTTGGCCGATCCAGTTGTTTATCAACTCCCGTGATTTATGGCAAGGGCATATTGCAGCACTGGCAAAAATGCATTCAAATCTGCATTTTTGCCAGTGCTTTGATAAATGGTCGCCACCGATACAATACTATCTGATATCCTGCCGGTCCTGTAGATATTTTCTTTGACAAAAAAAGAACACAGCCCCCCTTATTTCAACTCTTTCACCTTAGAAAATCATGATCATAGACTTCAATTACACCAGTAGCATAAACGTGCCCATCCCGGTATAGGTTGCCTAAAAGCTCTTTTTTTTTGAGTCCATACTGACCACCGGATTGCCGTCTGTGAAATATTGTTCTTTTAACTGTGCAATTTTTTCAAATTGCTCGTTACGATTTTTTGAGGGCCCAATAGACTTATTTTTCAAGGCTTTTCGTTTTGTGAACCCGTGTTTTTTTTAATAGCTTTTTAACCACTGCTGTGACACTGATATTAATTCCTACGTCTTTCATTCTTTTCGCAATTTTTTTGTGGCTCAAATTGGTCCAGCGAATTTTTTCC
>JAQICW010000062.1 GCA_027858355.1 Desulfobacula sp. | reverse complement strand
TTTGATTCAAATGGTGATGGCAAGGCTGACCTTGTTGCCTGTCCTCCTGGATGGGGATGTGAAAAAACAATTGGTTTTCATATGGGTGCATATAATTTATCAGATCATATCAACCTTATCAAAGCAGGTTACAGTGCAGGCATGGCAGATGCTCTTGCAAGATTTAATAATGACGAACCTATATTTTTCTACACCTGGACACCTAACTGGACAGTATTTAAATTCAAACCAGGCAAGGATGTAGTATGGATTAATGTTCCGGAAATTGTTCCAAAAGAGGGACAAAAAGGTCTTGAAGAGGCAATGGTTGCAAAAGGTCTTGCAGGGACTGTAACTGATCCATGCAAAATGGGTTTTGTTGCCAACGACATCAGCGTTGTTGCAAATAAAAAGTTTTTGGATAATAATCCAGCAGTTAAAACAGTATTTTCTTTAATGTCAGTGCCAATGCCTGACATCGCTTCCCAGAACAATAAAATGTTCAATGGTGAGGATAAACAAAAAGATGTTGAACGACATGTATCTGAATGGATTGAAAAAAATCAGGAAAAATGGAATGCCTGGATCACGGCTGCAATAGCTGCTGCAAATTAGCTTAAATTATGCACAGAGGCGTGAATAATGCCTCTGTGTGTGTAAAGTTATTTCTTATCTGAGCCTGTAATGATTTATTTTATTGCAGGCTTTTTTTTGTATCCTGCTTAAATTTTGTGACTGACCCCAAGTACCAAACACATCTTTATCAGCATCAGGCGTAGAGTGTTTCGTAAAGAAGCTCGGCCATATCCACGATGCGGGGACCGGTCCTGCAGGTCAATCCGCAGTCAAACTGGTGTATGCGCCCTTGTTGCACACACTTCAGGGACTGCCATGCCGGATCTGCTTTGATATGTGATATTCGCCGTTTATCCGAACCGCAGAAAAATACCATTTCCGGATCCCAGTTTCTAAACTGCTCAAAGGTGACTTTGGGATAGGCTTCATCAATGCCACCGGTCACATTGATACCCCCGGCAGATGAGATCACATCAAATTGAAAAGATTTCGGCCCGGCAACAATCAAATGATTGTTTTCAATATCCAGCACTCTGGAGACTGTCAAGTACCGTTCAGGCGGTATTTGACGTACGTGTTCAGTTAATTTATCTATTCGATCCTGAAGATTGTCGACCATTGATTGTGCTGCCCGCTGCAAATCAAGGAGCACACCCAAATTCAGAATATCCCTTAAAGCATCTGCCATGTAGATCGGGTTGAGCAGTACAAGTCGAATCCCTGCGGCTTTGAACATCGTCTGCATTTGTCTGTGGGCGGTTTCCATACCCATGACTAAATCCGGACCAAGATCTTTGATACGCTCCATGTCTGGATCAAACCATGAACAGACATGGGGTTTGTTATTGGCTTCAGGTGGATAATCACAGGAATCAGTGACACCCACGATCCGATCCCCGGCGCCCAGGGCAAAAAGTGTTTCCGTGATGGAAGGGGTTAGTGAAACAATACGATTGGTCATTATCTCGTGTTCCTAAAGTGTCATTGTTGCCAATATGATGGCAACAGTTATTAGAGATTTTCAGATCCTTTATGCGATTTATCTCAAGCTTGACTTTATCTGAAATGCCACTTTCTGGCAACAATATATTCTTGAGTTTTCGAAAATTAATTAATAAAGTGTGATGCAAATATGGGCTATACTCTATACAATTTTTGCGTACAATTCCTTGATTTAGATCAACGAATTGTATTAACCGAATAGAACCTGGAGATTGACAAGCTGAAGGCCATGGCGACAAGCCATAGCCTGAACCAGGGCATATCTGTGAATTGGTTTATGAAGATTCAGGATCTCATATTTCAGCCTTTGGATTTTTTTTTTTACTTCTGTTAGCAAAAAGCAAATTCCTATGTTATATGGTTAAATTATATTATGCTTTTTGTGTTGTGGTAAATTTATTTACCATGTATATCCATGTAATTTTTTTATAGGAAAAGGAGTTTTTAGGAGATGAGAAAAAGGCAGAAAGAAATAATCCGTCTCTTTGATTCTGCAGTAGAATCAGAAAACAAGTATGAGTTTAACAATGCCAGGAAAAACTATACCAGAATTGCGGATCTCTGGCCAAGAAGCCCTGAGGCTGATATAGCCAAGGGAAGAATTGATGATATGGAAGCCCTTATCAAAGAAAAACAAATATACAAGAGAATTGACAGGAATGCCAGGAAGGTATTAACAGAGATTGGAGTTGATATCTCCCATAGCCCGGCTCTCATGGATATTTTGCTTGAAGCAGATGCTATTGATTTTGAAAATGAGAATTCCCTGTTTATCCCCCTCAGGGAAGATTATATGGAATCATGTCTCGCAGAGGTGCCAAAAGATATGGAACTGGACCCTGGAGAAAACGCATTTGGAACAGGGGCTACTCCCCCTTTTCTGCTTCGCCCTGGAAGAGATGATCTTTTGCCTGCAAATCGTAAAGAATTTGAAGAAATAGTAATGAACGTAGGAGAGTTTTCTGACTGTCTTGGAATTTTCAGTGTTCCCGTTGCAACGGATAAATCTATTTCTGATTTTGAATCTGCAAAACTCATGGACAAATATTTTCCTGAACTTAAGATGACTTTCACCAAAAACATGTCAGATAAAGAGACTGAATTTTTTAAAGAAAGGGATGACTGGCTTGACGGCACAAGCCTGATAACATCGCTTACTTTCATGCCAACCATGGTGGAGCCTTTTATCAGAAGTGCACAATCAGGAAACAATCTTTTACTTCTGGATCTTACCATTGCAGGATCATCAGGACCGGCAAGCCCTGAAGCCCTTCTCACCCAGGTTCACGCCCAGGTTCTTTTTATGATGGTTCTGGCACAGACCATTAATCCTGGCATAGGGTGTGTACATGGAGGCATTCCAGATGTTCTGGGATCAGGAGGAGATCTTAGCTACAGCGATCCTGGACAACCCATCATCAATTCAGCAATGGCGCGTCTTAATCTCTGGATTACTGGGTTTCCCTCTGCCCAGTCCGGAGGAAGCACCAGCATAATTGACAATATCCCCGCTGCTGTTGAGGAATCTGCACTCAGCAGAAATACTTTAAGGGAGTATGGAGTACATATTCTGCGCCATGCAATGGGTGCCATGGGAAGCCTCAATTATTTCAGTCTTGAAAAATTTATTAAAGACTGTGAACAGGAAAGAGAATCAAGAAGGATATGGCACCAGATAAGGCACGATTTTATACTCCCTCTTTATGTGCCTGAAGATAAACATGTTATAAAAGGTATAAGGGAGATTTTTGAAAAAGGGGGACCCAGAAATGCAGACCATACTTTGAACAATATTGACTCTTTTAATATGTGGAGTAAAAAACTTGCTGAAGCTTCAGAAAGGAAAGCATATTATCCTGATTTGAGTGATACATTGAGCAGTTCTCTTAAAAAACGGAAAGTTCAACGAATTTCGTCAGGTGATACAATGTCTCAGCTGCATGATGCCCAGGAAAGAGAATTGGATGTGGACGCTGAGGCAATTACTCCAGATATAGATAATGTTTGAACGAAAACTCACCCATCTGCGGCGTTACTTTGAAATTCTGCCAAATTATAAGAGTGGCCTCATGTACAATAGTACACTCTGGTTTCAGAATTTATTGCGCCTTGCATATGGGCAGCTTTGTGAGCATTATTTTTTTAATGGTAGGAACTAAAGAAAAATTGATTTAAAGGAGATTTACAACAATGAAAACCAATGCAAGAGCGGTCGTTATTGGTGGTGGCGCAATAGGTGTGAGTGTTGCCTATCACCTGGCAAAATATGGATGGAAGGATGAAGTTGTCCTGGTGGAAAAACATGAGTTGACCTCAGGGTCCACCTGGATGGCAGCTGGAAATGTCTCCTTTTTTCATTCAAACTTTTATGGCACCCAGGTGAACATGAAAAGTATTGAAATATTCAAGGAACTGGAAAAAGAAACCGGACAATCCACAGGATGGCATACCACGGGTTCCATTCGGACAGCCGATAATCCAGGCCGTATGGATGAGCTGGGATATGCTTATTCAATGAACCGTTGTCTTGGTTTAGATGTCAGTTATGTGACCCCGGAAGAAATTGGAAAAATGCATCCTTTTATGAATACAGAAGGGTTGTTAGGAGGCCTATACTGGCCGGATGACGGGGATGTGGATCCCAACTCAGTGACCCAGGCCATGGCCAAGGGCGCAAGACAGCACGGCGTTGAGATCAACCTCCATACCCTGGTAAAAAGTATTGAACAAACACCTTCCGGAGAATGGCTTATAAAGACTGACAAAGGAGATATTACCTGTGAGTATGTTATCAATGCAGCAGGTCTCTGGGCACCCGAAGTATCCAAGATGGTTGGAATCGAAATTCCCTCTATTGCCATTGCACATACCCATATTCTATATGAAAAAATCAATGCCATTGCCGATGCAGATACCTATTTGCCTCTTATTCGTGATCCTGATAAATCAATTTACCTTCGCCAGGAAATGGATTCCTTGATCCTGGGCATGTACGAAGCCAATGGCCAGCAATGGAAAAAGCATGGAGTACCCTGGGACTATGCCCAGGAAGAAATAAAACCGGATATCGACAATATTTCCGACTGCATTGAAGCAGGAATGGATCGGTTCCCCATCCTTGGAGAAACAGGTTTCAAACATGTGACAGCCGGCCCCATTACCTACACTCCCAATGGAGATCCCCTGGTGGGACCTGCCGCCCCCTTGAAAAACTTTTTCCAGGCCTGCGGCTACAGCTTTGGAATTACCCAGGCCGGTGGTATCGGCCATTATCTTGCCGGCTGGATCATGAACGGGGAACCGGAAATTGATCTCTGGGCTGTGGATTCCAGACGTTATGGTTCCTTTGCAAACTGGGCATATAATACCCAAAAGATTGCAGATACTTATCCAAGACTTTATTCCACCATTTATCCCAACGAATTCAGGGATGCAGCAAGGCCTAACAGAACCAGCCCCATCTACGAATATCAGAAGCAGGCCAATGCCGTATTTGGAGATTACTATGGCTGGGAATGCCCCAATTATTTCCCACCCAAGGGTGAAGACTCCTATGAAGAACCTTCCTGGAGACGTTCCAATGCATTCAAGCATGTGGCCAATGAATGTAAACATATGATGAACCATGTGGGGATAATTGATCTTACCCGTTTTGCCAAGACAAAAATTTCAGGATCAGGCGCCAAAGCCTGGCTTAACAACATGACCTGCCAGAATGTGCCGGAAACAGACGGCCGAATTGCCCTTTGCCCCATGCTGGATCATAATGGAAACTTTAAGTCAGACATGACCATCACCCGGGTGAGCGAAGAAGAATTTTTCTGCGTCACGGCATCTGTGGGTAAAAAGCATGACCAGCATTGGATGCTTGAAAATTTTCCCCAGGACGGAACAGTTGCCATGGAAGATATAACCTACCAGATGGGATGCCTGGTTCTTGCCGGCCCCAAATCTCGTGAAGTGCTTGCCAAGGTCGCTTATAATGATGTTTCCAATGAGGCTTTCAAATTTTCCACTTCCCGGGAAATTTATGTGGGCCGGACAAAATGCCGCATCAACCGCATGAATTATGTGGGGGAACTGGGGTTTGAAATTTTTCATCCCATTGAGCAGCAGATTGTTGTTTACAAAGCATTGATGGAGGCAGGCAAGGAGTTCAATATTAAATTGATAGGTATGCATGCCATGGATTCCATGCGTCTTGAAAAAGGATACCTGGCCTGGAAGAGTGAGATGAATGTTCATCATACCCCCCTTGAAACCAATGTGGCCTGGACCGTGAAAATAGACAAGGAATTTATCGGTAAACAAGGGATTCTTAAGCAGAAGGAAAAAGGTGTGCCGTTGAAACTGGTTTGCCTGGTCGTAGATGCTAAAGATTCTGATCCATGGGGATACAATCCGATTCTCAAAGATGGAGAACGTATTGGCATGACTTCCTCGGGCGGATATGGCCACAGGGTTGAAAAAAGTATTGCCATGGGATATATAAAACCTGAATTTGCAAAGGCCGGAACAAAAATGGAAGTGGAAATCTTAGGACGGGTGCGGATAGCCGAAGTCGTGACCATGCCATTGTATGATCCGAAAAATGAGAGAATGAAGAGCTAGAAGGAAGCGGAATAATGAAAATTTGTGTGTGTGTAAAACATGTACCCGACACTGCAGCAAGCATAAAGCTTGCTGGAGACAAAGGGTTTGAAGATTCAGAAATTAAATTTGTGTCCAACCCCTATGATGAATACGGGCTTGAAGAAGCCGTCAGCCTGGTGGAAAAACAAGGCGGCGAGGTTGTCGTTGTGACGGTGGGTAAAGCTTCAGCTGTAACAACAATAAGAAGTGCCATGGCCATGGGTGCCCACAGGGCTATCCTTGTTAAAACCGATAGCCAGTTTCTGGACAGTGACCTGACAGCAAAGGCCTTAAAAGCGGTCATGGATCAGGATGGGAAGCCAGATATGATTTTTACGGGAAAAGGATCTGTTGATACAGAAAGTTTTCAGACCCAGTACCGCCTGGCTGAATTCTTTGGCATGCCCGTTGTAAATGAAGTCTCTTCTCTTACCATTGATGAAGGTAAAGCAATTGCCCAAAGAGAAGCTGAAGGTGGAGAAATACAGGTCATTGAAATGAGTCTCCCCTGTGTGATCGGGGCAACAAAGGGCCTGAATGAACCAAGATACCCCAAGTTTCCTGACATCATGAAAGCCAAGAAAAAAGAGATTAAGGAGATTGAGCTTTCTGAACTGGGTATTGACGTATCTCAAGGCAAAGTTACGATTGAAAAATTGGAATCTGTACCTGAACGATCCGGTGCAAAAATGCTTGCGGGATCTGTGGATGATCAGGTAACTGAACTTGTCAGAATCCTTAAAGAGGATGAAAAGGTTTTATAAGATAAGGAGAAAAGGATATGGCCAGGACAGGAATTTTAATTGAAATCGAAAACAATGCAGTAAAAGAGACCAGCTTTGGTGTAATGGCGGCTGCCGCCGGTGAAGAGATCTATGCACTGGTATTGAGTGATGATGTCTCTGTAGTTAAAGATAAATTGGCAGAATATGGAGCAGCTGTAATCGTCAGTATTACAGCCCCGGGAGATGTTTCATCAAGTCCGGACCTACAGGCACAAATGATTGCAGCCGCTGTAAAAGAATATAATTTTGAAGCCCTTTTAGGAACAGCCAGTGCAACAGGCAAAGATTTGTTTGCAAGAATTGCCGCTATCCTGGATGAACCCCTGGTATCAGATTGTGTGCAAGTCAATATTGAAGATAAAACAGTGAAAAAATCACATTTTTCCGGTAAAACTTTTGCCACGCTTAAGGTAAACTGTTCCCTTCTTCTGTGTACCATCCGTCCTAATTCCATGGAACCTCTGGCAGCACCTGCTGCTGGTGAAATAGTGGAATTTAAGGCTGATGTAGCAGATCCAGGATTGATTAAGATCGTGGAAATCAAAAAAGATGCCGGGAAAAAACTGGATCTGACTGAAGCTCCGGTAATCATCACGGGTGGCCGGGCCATCAAGGCGGCTGAAAACTATCAAATGCTTGAAGCCTGTGCTCAAAAAATGGGAGCTGCCGTGGGTGCCTCCAGGGCTGCTGTGGATGCGGGCTATGCACCCCATTCCATGCAGGTGGGCCAGACTGGTAAAACAGTAAGCCCAAGACTCTACATTGCCTGCGGAGTTTCCGGTGCAGTTCAGCATTTTGCAGGCATGAAGACATCAAAGGTCATTGTGGCCATTAATGAAGACAAGGATGCACCTATTTTTTCCAAATGTGATTATGGCATTGTGGGAGATATTTTTGATGTGGTCCCTGTATTAACTGAAAAACTTTAACCTAATAGTTTTGAGATATGAAAAATACTTAATCAAGGATATTGCAGAAATCCTTGATTAAGTTACCAATGTTTAGTTACCAATTGACAGGGTGAGAAAAAACCTCCAATATGTAGAAGATCCTATATTGAGAAATGCAGGGTTGTATATGAAATGGGCAAAGGCAAAACAAAAGGAGGATCATGAAAATATTAATTGCATATGACAAAAATATGTCCACTTCAAGGGTTTTGGACGAGGCATTTTTGAGAGCCAAAAAACTGGGGGCACATGTCTACCTGGCCAGAACCTGCGAACCTGATACAAAACTGCTGACAATAAGGAAGCTGGAAACTGAGCTCGAAGAGCTTGGACAGGAAGTATTTGGAAACAATGGGGTTGAATGCGAAACCCATGTTCTTATCAGGGGCATGGACCCTGGAGAAGATATTGTATGGTATGCCAGGGAAAAACAGGTTGATGAAATAATCATCGGCATCAAAAAGAAATCAAAAGTAGGAAAGCTTGTTTTTGGCTCAACAGCTCAATACATTATTTTACAGGCACATTGTCCTGTTCTTTCTGTGAAGTAGTGTTTGGATGAAAATTCACCCATCTGCTTCGTTGCTGCAAACTTTTGCAATCCTCATGTACTACAGTACACTCCGGTTGTAAAAGTTCTTGCGCCTCGCATATGGGCAACTTTGTGAGCATTGCTCCTCTACGAGCCATCCAAACAAGGATTTCCGGTCAGACACGAAGTAGAAAAAAAGGGTTAAAAGCCCGGTTGTTTAAACCGGGCTTTGTTCTATAGATTCAGTTAACTTTCAATGGCTCCGGAACGAACCCCTTTAAGATAGTTCATGCAGAAATCATCCTTGCCTAAAAGCATGTCCGCCGTTCTGATGGTGGCCATGATTTTTTTATCCAGAGGATCAATAATAGCGGAATCCATGCCGGCATCCATCATCAGGGAGACAAAGGTCCGATTGATGATTTTTCTCTGGGGCAGGCCATAGGAAATGTTGGATAGGCCGCCCGTGATATGAACTTCGGGGAACTCAGCTTTTATGGCTCTGACAGCATCCAGAACCATAGTGCCTTTGTTGGATTCGACGCTGATGGGCTGGACCAGAGGATCCACATAAATGGATGCAGTGGGGATGCTAATCTTGTTGAGTTTTTCCACCAGGTCTCTGGCGCGGTCCAGGATGTCATTGAAAGAGGTCGGCATGCCCGTATCGTCCATGCACAAGGCGATTACCTTGCAGTCCTTTCCTTCAAGAAAGGGCATCATGGCATTAAACCGTTCTTTTTCCAGGCTGATGGAGTTGATCATGGGTGTCTTTTCCACCATCTTAAAGGCCATTTCCAGGACAGCAGGGTCTGGACTGTCCAGGGTGAGAGGTATAGTTGCAATGGGCTGGATAGTGTCCAGGAGCCATTTCATGTCCTCTGTTTCATGTCCGATGCGAGCCCCGGCATTGACATCAATAAAGTTGGCGCCGGCTTCCTGCTGTTTTTTGACATCATCAATGATATAGTCGCTATCCCGTTCTGCCACTGCAGCCTGGACCAATTTTCTAGAGGTGTTTATTCTTTCGCCTATTACTTCAAACATGGTCTATTTTTCTCCTGTGTTTATACGTCCAACTTAGTTGACAAGGGACTTGGCAAGTTTTGAAGCAGCGCCGGCATCGGCTGCAAACCCGTCAGCACCGATTTGATCGGCAAAGGACTGGGTAACAGGCGCACCACCCACAAGGATTTTAACCTGGTCTCGAAGACCGCTTTCCACAATGGCATCCACGGTTTGTTTCATCATGGGCATGGTGGTGGTCAAAAGGGCTGACAGGCATACTATCTGGGCGTTTTTCTCTTTGATTTGGGCCACAAAATCCTCAGGGCTGATGTCCACCCCAAGATTATGAACTTCCATGCCTGCGCTTTCCATCATCATACCCACCAGGTTTTTACCGATGTCGTGGAGGTCGCCTTTAACCGTGCCAATGATCACTATGGCACCGGCGACAGACTCACCCTCTTTCAACAGAGGCTTGAGGATAGCTACGCTGGTAGCCATGGCCTTGGCGGCCATAAGAACTTCAGGGATGAACATGTCACCATTTTCCATTTTTTCGCCCACAATGTCCATGCCCGCGATCAGACCTTTGTTGAGAATTTCAAAGGCCGGTGTATTCTGGGCAAGGGCATCATTTACAAGATTTTTCACTTTTTCAATGTCGCAGGCAACAAGGGCATTGATCATTGCATTAAAATCAGTCATTTTGTTCTCCTTTAAGAATTTTTACGTTTTTCAACATATTCCTTTAATCGCTTTTCAATTTCTGGATCTATATCAGGTTTTTCATATAAAAGCCAACCGTTTAGCAATCTTATCAATTCTTTTTTTCCCCTCTTTTATCCAGGCATCTGGATTTTTACGGCTCATGAGTGAGGGCATGAAAAATTCAGTACGGCATAGCTTGAAAGTTTTGGGGTGTGTCAGGTACTGCCCGCCGATGCCCAATTGGGGCAGTGTCTGAAAAGACAGGAATAGACCGGAAAAAATGCTGGACCAGACTAAAGTCCAACCTAATGGAAACACAAGAATTGGCAGGCCTGAAAGAAACCACCCATGTCTGTGGAAAATGCCAGGTTCTGGTTCCCTGCAGTTTTAAAATTCCGAAGGCCTAACGCCAGTTTTTTATCCTGTCAAACTTAATACCTGGATCAGCAGTTTTAATGGCTTTCAATACTTTGTTAAGGGAAGGGGTCCCCATTTTTGCGAAAAGATATGCCTTGTTCCTTTCCAGCCTTAATTTAATAAACCCAATGGGCAGTTGAGGACCTTGCACGTAGGCCATATCTTCTACTTTTGTATCAATGATTTTCCTTAAACTGGTGAGCTTTATTTTTCCATTTTTCCAGACTTCTATTTTATAGGAAATTGCAGATGAAAAATAACACATAAATATCAGGATAAAGCTAAGCATGAAGATAGGAAACCGATAAGAGGCTTCAGCTTTATTCAGGATTATGCCCAAAAAAGTTAGATCCACAAGAATA
>JAQICW010000053.1 GCA_027858355.1 Desulfobacula sp. | reverse complement strand
GATTTATGTAAAGGACAATGTTACTATTGGGATCGGACCAGGTGAGCAGGACATGGTAGGGGTTGCAGAAATTGCCGTTGACAAGGCCTATCGGAAACTTGCTGACAGATATAGTTTTGAAAAATATGAAATTTCCTTTGCCGATTTAACAGATGTGGATAAAAGGGCGCAGATTGAAAATGATGTAAAAAAAGTCAAAGGCGGTCTTATCGGATCTTCCATGGTGTCTGATGCATTTTTCCCCTTTAGAGACGGTATTGATGTGGGACTTCGCCAGGGAGTGAAAGCAGTGGTTCAGCCAGGGGGATCTTTAAATGACTATCAGTCCATTGAAGCATGTAATGAAAACAATACGACAATGGTCTACACCGGCCAAAGAAGTTTTAAACACTGAAAGAGCAAGCCCAGTTTTACCATTCAGTGCCTGCTCGAAAACCCCGTGTTTGGGCGAGAAGTTGCCCATATACAAGGCGCAAAAAATCTTGAAACCGGAGTGTACTACTGTACATGAGGATTCAAGATTTTGCAGCAACGCAGTAGATGGGTGAGTTATCGTTCAAACACTATTTATACAAATAAAGACAGCTGATCACGTCTGGCATCAGCATGCTGGATCGTTACCTGTACGATATCTCCGTTCTTGAGTCTGATGCCGCTTGGGGGAAGTTTTGCTTCAATCATAAACTCCTTGATCAAAACATTATAGTGATCCCTGTGACAATCAAGGACCAGGGCTTCATAAGCAGTTCCCCTTTTGGATTCCAGGTACTTGGTGATCCAGTATCGCTTTCTTGATGACTGTATCCGGCCGGCATTTGCAATAGCCGGTGAAATGGACTGGAGAATTGTTTCAAGTTCAGCCTTGGAATAAGCTTTGCCATATCCGAATATGGCTTTTATCTGCCGTTGGGTCAGAAGGTCATGATATCTTCTTATGGGGGATGTAGCAGTAACATAAGCTTTAACACCAAGACCGGAATGGTTTTCCGGATCTGTTCCGACTATTGCACGGCTTAATTGTTTTCTTTGCATGAAATTTAATGTCAATGAGGTTTCAATGCCTTTGAAAAGTCTTTGTTTGGGTTGTGCCTGGGATCGGAAAACTGCAGGCATATTGTTGTTTGAAAGAAATTCAGCCATCAGTGAGTTGGCAAAGATCATCATTTCAGACACCAGCATGCGCGAGGGGTTTTCCCGATCAATTTTTAAATATCCAATCTCCTGATTTTCTTCAAGCCATACATTTACTTCCGGCAGCGTGATCTGGATAGCACCGGCCTTGAGTCTTTTTTCCCGGAGGAGTGTCGCAATTTTATAGAGGGTGGTAATGGGATCATTCTTGCCATTCAACAGGTTTGCTTCCGTATAACTCATCTGTTTATGGACCTTGATGATACTGGGAACAATCTTGTAATCCTGAATTTCAAAAAACCGGCTCATCTTAACGATGGTGCTGATACCAGGTCTTATTGCATTTTCTTTCAGGCTGCAAAGATCCTCGGAAAGTTGGGGAGGTATCATGGGCAGTTTATCATCGGGCATGTAAATGGAACTGGCCCGCTCCCGAGCCGATAGATCAATGAGGTCATCGGATTTAATATAGGCATCAACATCAATGATATGTATTCCAAGCCTATATCCATTTTCCGTATTTTCAAGGCTTATGGCATCATCAAAATCAAGAGTGGATTGACCATCAATAGTGATTAACGGGATATCTGTAAGGTCCTGTCTTAAGGGGTCGTCAAAAAAATTAATCGGAGCAGCCGTCAGTTTTTTTTCATGTTCCAGCACATCCCTGGAAAATACCGTTGGGATTTGCAGGGCCAAAAGATTGATATTCTCATTTTGATCCCAGATCCCGGCCTTTACAAATATATTAAACAATTGTTCAGGTGAATTAATGGATGATTTTTTGATAATATTTTTGGCCACCAAATGGGAATCAAAATTATTGTTGAACAGGTAATAGGATTTTAAAATATGAATAATATCCTGGTCAATCTCCGTGCTGCTGCCGTTTTTATTATTCAAAACATCACTGATCCATGAAGCGCCTCTCTGGATCTGCAGCTCCTTTTTATCAGCATCTTTTACCTGTCGCTTTTTTTCGTTAACCTGAAGAGGCGTATAAGGGATAAAAAATGTTTTGTTGAATTTAAAATACATCCGGTCATAAAAAAAGGCTCTGATTACAGCTGCTTCATTGTCCGAGGTCAGGGGGGGATCAAAACAAAAAAGGGTCATGGTTGAGATATCTATGTCTCCAGACTCATCATTAAGGAGTTCCCATAATTCCTTAATGTTTATGGCCTCAGAAAGTGCTTTGCGATTTTGGGAAAGCTGTTTTAACTGGGTAACAATAGAATCCCTGGAAATGGAAGTATCAAGGCACACCTTTGATATATGGGATAACCGGTTTTTAGAAAAATTGACTTCCCGATTATTCTCATTTAATAATTTTAATTTGTCTTTTTGTTCCTGTAATATGACAGCACAAACTATTTTTTGCTGTTCAATATACTCTACAATATT
>JAQICW010000049.1 GCA_027858355.1 Desulfobacula sp. | reverse complement strand
CGTCTTTTAATATTTCTGTATATTCGGCTTTCCTTTTGACCTTTGTGTTTGCAATTCTGCTGGGATGTTTTCTGGAATTTGCCATTCTTCGGAGGGCAAAAGAACCCAATGTCCTGGGGATGATAGTTATCACCATTGGTATTGAGATGGTCCTTTTAGGGTTTGTGTCCTGGAAATTCGGTGCTGATCAAAAGACCATGCCATTCCCCATCGGCCCCTATGACAGCTTTATAATCGGGGATATTTTTATCAGCAAACTGGAAGTTCTGACATTGGTGGCGGCAGTGTTATTAATGAGTGTGCTTTATTTGTTTTTTAAATTTTCAAAGCTGGGACTTGCCATGAAAGCCACCCAGCAAAACAGTGTTGCCGCACAGATTGTCGGGATCAGGACCAATAGAATTTTAATGATGACCTGGGGGATCTCCTCGCTTGTGGGAGCAGTGGCAGGCTTGCTGCTTTCTCCCACCATCATGCAGCCCTTTATGATGTGGGATCCCATGCTCAAGGGATTTGCCGCAGCCGTCATGGGGGGCATGACCTCTTTGCCCGGGGTAGTGATAGCAGCTTATATACTGGGTATTATTGAAAATCTGTTTGGCGGATATGTTTCCATTGAGTTTAAGACAGTGGTTGCCTTTGTCATTATTGTACTTGTGTTGTGCATACGCCCAAGTGGCCTTTTTGCCAGACATTATGTGAAAAAGGTTTAAATCGGATTTGATTTAAGGAATACGTGAACGTGATATAGACCCATAATTGTTTAAAAAGGAGGACGACATGAAAAAAAGATTAATGCTTGTTTTATTTGTTTCTCTATCATTTCTGTTGAGCTTTACCCCAAATCTTTGTGCTGAAGAAGGTGTGACGGATACAGAAATTCATCTTGGACAGTGGGGTCCACAGACAGGCCCTGCGGCGGCCTGGGGTAATGTAGCCAGAGGTACAGGCGATTATTTTAAATGGATCAATGAGAATGGTGGTATCCATGGCAGGAAAATTGTCTATCACATGTTTGACGACGGGTATAATCCCGCCAAAACAAAGGCAGGAGTTAAAGAACTCCAGGAAGGTACAGGAATGTTTGCCTGGGCCTGTGGTGTGGGAACATCGCCCGGCTTAGCGGTTAGAGATTATTTGGCCAAAAGAAATATTCCATGGGTAGGGCCTGCAACAGGTTCTATGGAGTTTGTAAATCCTCCCCAGAAAAATCTGTTTGCCGTATATCCGCTTTATGCAGGCGAGGCAAAGGCTTTGGTAAAATATGCCATTGAAAAAATGGGTAAAAAACGAATCGCCATTGCTTATCTCAATGATGGATACGGAAAAAACGGACTAAACGGGGCGCTTTCCGAATTAAAAGCACATGGTATGGAGGCGGTTGCACAGGTATCCATGGAAGCCAAAGATTCCGATCTTAAACCCCATGTGATGAAGTTAAGAAAATCAAAAGCAGATATGGTATTAATGTGGACAACCGTGAGTCATTCTGCAAGGATCGTCGGTATCAGCAAAGCTATGAAGTTTGCACCGCAATTTATGAGTACCAGCACCACTTCTGATTTTCCGTTCATGATACATATCACAAAAGGCCTTTGGGAAGGTGTGATAACCGGTACTTTTGGTGAACTTCCCGATTCAGATAATCCTTTGCTTAAAAAATATAAAGAAGAAGTTTTTGATAAATATGCAGCCAAGGGAGAAAGATGGGGTATTTTTTATTATGCAGGTATTCTTTTCACCGAACCTATGATCGAAGCATTGAACAATGTCGGCCGCGATTTGACAAGGGAAGGATTTATTTCCGAGATGGAAAAGATAAATGGATTTAAAGGGGTTGGTCCTGAAGTCAATTATAAGCCCTACAGCAAGAATGTTATATACTCACGCCAGGGAACGTCTCAGACCTTTTTGGTTCAGTGTCTTGCGGGTGGAAAAGCAAAGCTGTTGACGGAATGGTTGGATATTAAGTAGAATGGAGTCCTCTTTTTTCCAGGTTGAGCATTTGTCTATTTCCTTTGGAGGGATAAAGGCTTTACAGGATATCAGTTTTACCATGAACAAGGGTGAGATATTTTCTGTGATCGGTCCCAATGGTGCGGGAAAGACCACCCTTTTCAACTGTATATCAGGGCTGTATAAACCTGATCAGGGAGATATCCGGTTTAAAGGCAATGCCATTGCAGACAAAAAACCTGATACGATTGCCAGAATGGGTATTGCCAGAACCTTTCAGAATATTGAACTCTTTTCGCATATGAACACCATGGAAAATATAATGCTGGGCCGTCATATCCACATGAAAACAGGACTTTTCAAAGGAATGTTCCTGTGGGGAAGTAAATCCTTTGCAGCAAAAGAGGAAATTTTTCACCGGGAAAAGGTGGAAAAAATCATTGACCTTCTGGAACTCCAGAATGTGAGGGACAAGTTTGTGGGTGCCCTTCCCTACGGCACCCAGAAGCTCATTGAACTGGGCCGGGCCCTGGCTCTGGAGCCCGAGCTTCTGCTCCTGGATGAGCCCTGCGCTGGCATGAATTCCGAAGAAAAGCAGGACATGATTTTCTGGATCAAGGATATCCAGGATGATCTGGGTATTTCCATTCTGCTCATTGAGCATGACATGAAAAT
>JAQICW010000032.1 GCA_027858355.1 Desulfobacula sp. | reverse complement strand
AATACCACCTGAATGTTTAGGCCTTGTGATGGGAAACCCCATCACAAGGCCTTTTTTATTTGCTTTGCATGGGGCTGCAGTGAATATAAGGAACAGGAAATATAAAAATGGACAGATATTATAACGAGCGGTTTCATGTTCAACAGAATTTGATCCGGCAAATCGCCCCTTTAATGGAAGTCAATGAGATCATTGAAAAGGTGAGGGAAGAGCTGCGGCAAATTATTCCCAATGCCATGGAGGTGTGCATCCTGCTTTTGGATCCTGATGCGGGTAAGTACACAAGTCCCTTGCAATGTGCCTTGTATGAACAGCCTGTGAACTGCCAGTCCTGCAAGCGGAACAGGCCTGCAGTGCAAAAAGCCATTCAAAAACAAAAAGCAGTGGTGGTGTCTCAAAGTGAACCTGTACGGCGAATGGATAATTCTCTTGTGGCCGTGGGGTCAGAATATGCTATGCCTGTTTTTGTGGAAGACCGGGTTTTAGCGACCATCAGTGTAGTGATCCAGCCGATGACACGGTATACCCGCCGGGATTTTTTTCTGATAAGGGATTTTGCCGATATTCTGGGGAATATTATTTTAACTGCCAGACGTCAATGGGAAATCACCCAGGAAAAAATTCGTATCAGCCGGATGCTGAGCAATCTGGCTCCCTTTGTTCCCGGATCAGTGCGGAATATGGTGGATAAGAACCCGGAATTATTGACCCTGGAAAAAGAAAGAAAAGAGGTGACCATTTTATTTCTGGATTTGGAAGGGTATACAAGTTTAAGTTCCAGGCGACCGGAAATAGAGGTCAATGCAATTATTGAAAAAATGTTTTCCAGTTTTGTGGATCCCATTCACAGATCCCACGGGGATATCAATGAAACAGCCGGGGATGCGCTCATGATCATATTTAAAGACCATGATGCAAAGACAAATGCCATTAATGCGGTAAAGGCTGCCTTTGAAATTCTTGATAGGAACAGGGTCTTTAACCGGTCCCTGGGATCGGACATGGGCTCCATTGATGTGAATATCGGTATTAATTCCGGTTCCGCCCTTGTGGGGATGACCCGGTTTAAAGGCCTTTTAGATACACGCATGACCTTTACTGCAACAGGAAGGGTGACCAATATTGCAGCGCGATTGTCAGACCATGCAAGACTCGGGGATATCCTTGTGGGCGAGGAAACAAAAAAAATGGTGGATGGGTTATGGCCGCTCTATCCACTTGGACCTGTTCTTTTAAAAGGGATCAAAGATCCTGTTCCTGTTTTTTCCCTTCTTCGTGCTACCGGGCCTGAACCAGGTAAATAATTAAAACAGGTATTTCCATATCTTCCATCCTGGTGATTTTTCTGTGTCCTGCCACTTGGGGTTTTGCAGCATGTATTCGGGATTTTTGCGTTGTTGTTCTTGAACGCCCACTTTTTTTTCCTGATCCATTTTTTCCCATGCCATTGTGGACCGGTCAAAGATTTTTTTGTTAATGCTGGCGGCAATGCGGTTTGTTTTGCTGATCAAATCATCTTTTTTCTGGGACTGCTCAAAAAAAGCCATATACCGCTTGTTTTCAATATCAAAAACCTGGACATCAATGCTGAAGGAACCGCCAAGCTGGGTAATTGCCCCTGTTAGGACAAAATCACTGTGGGCCAGTCGTGCAATTTCATCAATTCCTTTGCCTGCCTTTGTTTTATCAATGGCTGACAGGTGTGGTGCAAGTTGTTTTTGGGGAATCACCAACACATTGTCCTTCCAGGACAGCCTTGAATAGAGCATCTGTACGATGCCGTTTTGTATATAAATCAATTTTTCATGCGCATTGATTTTAAATGGAAGGATGGTAATGGTCTTGATATTTTCTTTGGCGGCAAAGGTTTGAGCGCTTCCCATGAGAACAAAGAGACAAATAAGGAAGGCAATTGTTTTGTATATCAGGCTATTTTTTTTCAAGGCTTGGCTCCGTTTAAAGTTTTGATTTTAAAAGCAGGGTTACGATTTTGGGATCAGCTTTACCTCGGGTTTTTTTCATGATTTTTCCCATGAAAAAAGAAAAAAGCTTGGTTTTACCATTCCTGTATGCAGCCACTTCATCCGGGTTTTCATTGATGATGTTTTCGACCATTTTCTCAAGCTCAACTGAATCTGACATCTGTTCAAGACCTTTTTCCTGTATAATAGTTTCCGGGTCTTTTTTTGTCTCAACCATTTCATCAAACACAATTTTTGCAGCATTGGTATTGATTTTTCCGGTTTCAATCAGTGTTAATAATTTTGAAAAAGCAATAGCTGAGACAGGCGAGTGGTAAATTGATATCCCTTTGCTGTTCAGCATGGCCAAAAGGGTGGTCATAATCCAGTTGGCGGCCTGTTTTTTGTCTTTTAAAGGTTTTGATGCTGTTTCAAAAAAATCAGCAAGATCAATGGAGGAGGTTAACACTTTGGCTTAATAGTCAGTGAGTTTATAAT
>JAQICW010000015.1 GCA_027858355.1 Desulfobacula sp. | reverse complement strand
CTTCAATACTGCTACTGTCCGATGCCTGTCCTTCAATGAAAAAACGATTATTTTTTTTTCTTCCGGTTATTGTAATAGGCTCATTATCTGATAAAATTTTTACTAATCCGCTAAAACTAATTTCCGGTGGTTGTTTATCAATACTGCCTGCTTTTTTTGCAATATAAACGGCATCAGTTGCAATTTGTGAATCAAAACCTGAAATACCGGACAAATTATTAAAAGCAACAAGTTTTCCGGGATAATAAATAATTGATATTTCACCTGCTGTTTTATTTCCCGCCTTGTCCAGAGCTTCCATTTGTATAAGGTTTTTTCCATTTTTCAATTTTACTTTTGTAGAGAGCGTACCGCTTTGGTTTTCTTTGGGGTATTCCTTTTTTCCTTCAAGAATCACATATTCTATTCCTGATTCATCAGAATAAGACAGGTCAACGGTTATTTCTTGTTTGTTTACTTGCTGGTTGTTCACAAAATTAATGACAGAAAGGTTAGGGCCCTGGTAATCTGCCAGAACACTGAACAATTCCTTGTGCGTGTTACCCAGAAGGTCTTGAGCTGTTATTGTTATTTGATTTGGACCGGGCAGTAATTCCACCTTTCTTTTAAATTTAATCCTAGTGTCGGAAAGCTCAATGAATTCCGGGATTCCATTAATAGCTATTGAGGCAACATAATTCGAGTCTGATACTTCACCTGACACCATAATGAAGAAGCTGTTTGTCTTACCGTTTCTTTCAGGAGTGGATATGGAAATTTGGGGCGGTGTTGTGTCAAGGGTTTTAGTCTTTAAATGGAATTTTCTTGCTTTGTTTAGATAAAATTTTGCTTTTGCGCTTTCTTGTGTTGATAAGGAGAGTTCCAGTTCGTTAATGGCCTCTTGGTAAAGCCCCATTTTGTAAAAAATAACTCCAAGTTCACGATGGGGGAAATAATCAACAAAATGCATACCATATGTTCGTGCCATCCTTTGATCATCGCTTCTCTGTTTCAAGGCTGTCCTAAAATCAGTTTCAGCCTCGTCTAAAAAGTCACCTTCCCCAAATGAGATCCCCCGTTCGTAATGGTTCCACCATCTCCCCCTAAATAGCCCTTTTGTAATGCCGTATTCCTGTCCTTCCTTAATATATGCCTGTTTCTGGCTTGGAACACAGGAATTCATGAGAGGAAAGATCATAATAAGCATAAAAAAACTTATGGATTGCTTCATACTCATAGGGCTATCTCCTCCAAAAGGTAGTGGTTGTTAATTTTTTCATGCCCTTTGATAATTTCTCCCCGGGATTTCTCAAGTTCAACAGAAACTACCTTTACTGCACCAACCAGTTTTTTTTCTTTAGAATTGGAAAAAACGCGCATGATCATTCCATTCTGAACACCAATATTTGACCCGATATTTATAAAAACTATACTGCCATCCAGATTGTTTATTTTACCCCTGACCGGAAATGATGATTTGAGTTTTCCAGATATCCGGGTTATGATGGTATTGACAATATCATTAAGATCAGAATCATTGTCAAATGTTTCAGAAAGGCTTATCTTTATTAAAGATGTCTCGGTTTCAATTAGTTTTAAATAGAGTCGGGTTTCATTTTTTAAACCTACGAATGTAAGATTTCCAATTAACCGTGCAGATATGATCCTTCCAAGTTCAAGAGCGGTCGAGGAGTCAGCCAGGTCTGAGCTGCTCATTTTCAATTCTTGAAGAAGTTTGTCAAGAAGTTCGCGATCAACCACATCTACAGCCTGCAATCCTCTTAAACGTTCAGTCATTTCCAGCTTAAAGAACTCATCCTGTCCTTCTCTAAAAGGGATGGTTCCCTGTCTTTCCATTTTAGCAAAAAAGAGGGTAACAGGTCTGGACGTCCATCGGTCGGAAGGTTCAAACGTTTTGTTTTCTTTCGTTTTGCTGATCAAATCATCAATCAGTGTATCAATTCTCTTCTGCTGTTCTTTATCCTGCTTTGCTTTAATTTTTTGCTGGATGCTTTTGTGAAATGCATTGACAAAGGCATCATTCGGAGCGAGCTTTTGTGCTGTTTGGAATAACTCCATTGCCTGTGTCAGCTCTCCCATTTTTTCAAGAAGGATGCCTTTGGCTGTAATAATATCAGTATTTTTTTCATCATAGGTGATCGCCTGGTTATAGTATTCCAGTGCTTTTGATGGATTGTCCTGAAAGGAGCTTATTCTTCCTAATCGGAAAAGGGCTTCACCTTTTTGCCATTTTATGGGGGCATCAAGATTTGCCGCTTCTTTGTATAGCTGTTTTGCCTTAGTATACTTTCCATTATCAAATAGAATATTTCCTTTAATCACTCTTGGATAGAGGCTGCCTGCATTGAGCCTCAATGAGTTTTCACTAAATTGATTTGCCTTATCGTAATCCCGGGTCTTATATGCCACGGCTGCAAGACCTTCTTGAGATCGTGGGTCATCTAAATCAATATCCAAAAATTTCTTTTTTGCATTTACAAAATCACCATTCTGTAGATACATGAATCCATCCATATAATTTTCCACAATTCCATTTGAGCTGATATTGTTTTGTTTTAGAAAACCCGGATATATAAACAAGAGGATAAAGAGAAGGGCAACAGGAAGGCTCACTTTCCACATCAGGTTAAATTGTTTGACCGGTTTTGCGGTGCTGGTAATGATTTCTCTTACGTCTGTTTTTTCTTTCTTATTCTCCCAGGAAAGCTGTTCTGCATGTTTGATAAAAACACGATATACTTCAAGGGGATCAGATTTTCCCTTTGCTTCTTTCAACCCGTGATAGCTGCAAAAAATATTTTTATCCCCTTTCACTGCGTTATAGACAGATTTGGATACCATTATATGACCTGCCGAACCTGTTGGCTCAATACGTGCAGCGATATTAACAGCATCACCAAAATAATCTTTTCCGTCTTTTAATGCATTCCCCGCATGGATACCAATTCTGATATTAATTTTTTTAATTTTTTCAGCATCTTTGTTATGCAGCTTCAGCGCTTTTTGAATGTCAACGGCAGCAATAACAGCATCCTTTGTATCATGAAATGATGCCATGACTGCATCACCAATTGTCTTGATGATTTTCCCTGAGTGTTTTTCAATAATTGGAAAAATGATATCATTATGCGTTTGTAGAAGAGATTTGGCTGCTATATCACCGTGGGTTTCAACAAAATGAGTATAACCGGCAATATCAGTAAACATGATGGTTACATATTCCTGAAATTGTTCAGTAATTGATTTTTCTATCTTCTCTTTTTCACGAAGCAGATCTTCTATAATAGATATTTTTTCATCTTTTGGTGCCATAAAAATCTCCTACGGTTATCTCTTGTTTAAAAATGGACGATGAATGATGAATAAATTGTAGTTTCCTGTACGTCCTGCATGGAATTTACGCTTTGAGAGATTGATTCTCCCACCTCATTTCCAAATCGATACTGAAGTGCAATATCAAAAATATATTTTCCATAAGCAACCCCAGATCCCAGGCTCAAACCAAAATAATTATCACTACTTCCTTTTGCCGGAGCCGGATCATAAAAAATACCACTCCTCAACGGAATCACATACTTGGGCCTAATAAACAGATACTCTGCACCCAGCCTGACCTGGTGGGTTGCATCGATATCTGCCTGGTTTTCAGGCGTGCCTGTAATGGGTGAGGTTTTATTACCACTAGCATCTTCATGGATAAAATCACTCCATTCGGTTCTGTAAATATCTGCTGATATAGTAAAACTATCTGACATCCGATATGCAACACCGATCCCATAGGACATGGGCATCTTAAGTTTTTCATCACCAGAGAAGAAATCTTCATGTTCAAAATCAGCATATGAATTTTGAGGATACTGTAATGACTCATAATAATATCTTTCATGTTTGAGATCGGCTGTAAAAGGTGTCTTTAAGACAGCACCCAGAGTCCATTTACCGCTAATGTTCCATAATAGGCCTAGGTTGATATTAAAACCACTAAAATCGTATGTGTCTTTTTGGTATGCACCTCCCGTGATTTGGTATCCCATAACAGAACCTGAGGTCTGCCAGTTTCTGATTTGTTCCCACTGGTTTTTATGGGAAAGGCCATCTTCCCATAAATTAAAAGTAATGCCAAATGAAAGATTTTGAATGACTTCAATACAATAGGCAAGGCCAAGTGCCGAAAGACTTCCATTTTGAGCTGCATCAATACTTGTATTGACAATCATACTGTCGTTGCTTTGATGAATTGGTGGAAAACTCCATTTATTGGTAAAATCATATAAATTTTGATAATTAAGGGAGATTGTCATATTTCTGTTAAAGCTTTGGAACGGGTAGGATATGCTGAAATAGTTTAATCTGGTTTCAGATACATTGTGTTTACCGGATGCTTCCGGAATGTCTATGAATGTAGTATCTATGGAGCGGTCAAAATAGGCTGTGACAAAAGAAATCTCAGGTTTTTCCAGTTGAATAAGGCCACCGGGATTCCAGGATGCAGCCGTTGCATCATCTGCAATAGCAATAAATGCACCGCCCATTCCTAAAGCTCTGGCGCCAGAACCAACAGGATTAGGTGAACTTAGAATTTGAATCTGTTCACGCACTTGAGCAATGCTTAAATTGACAGACCCGATGGAAATTAAGCATATAAAAAATACGAAAACTCTTTTTACAGTTAGTTGTGAAACAGCATACTGGTTTAGATACATTTTGTAATTCCTCTCACCTGATTTAAACTATATTTTAGGCAGTAACCCGTGGCCCTTTTCCGGACGGCTTGTTAACCCAAGGCCCATCTTCTTCGAGATACCATGTAAATTGATTGGAATGATTTTTGTTTATGTAAGTCTCATCCAAATATACTTCGGGTCTTTTTAAAGAGCCATCATTATTGTGGTTTGCTATTTTTTTTGGGTCAACCGGAACTGGTGTGGTAAAATTGTTCTATTTTGTGATTTAATTCCTATTTTACAAGTGGTTACGACAAAAATAAAAAGTACAATATTTTGACCTTTTATTCCCTTGAA
>JAQICW010000704.1 GCA_027858355.1 Desulfobacula sp. | reverse complement strand
GTATGCGGGAATGATTGTGCTGGCACTTATCCCTCCGTTGTGGCGCAAAGTAATGGATTCGAAGGTTATAGAATTTAGAAACAGATATAAAGATTGACTATTATTATGCTCCATCTATTGCATAATAATTAAAAAAATTATAAGTTATATCGTTATCGTCAAAAGTGCTCACCAACAAAATCCAGCCATCCATCGCACCGTTCAATAGCAACCTGATGCCTTTCCAAAAGATCGGCAAAAAATCTCAATCAATATATTGTGGTGTGTAGAGATGAAGAATACTGGCGATCCTTATCGACAGTCCGCACTTTTGAAAAAGGTTGTAATACTGTCGAAATATAGACACGTTCCGGCAATTCATTTGGTGAAGCATAGAAAAGGTATGCTTGATTTTTCAGGCCATCCAAGATTCAAGAATCGGAAAATTATTCTTGAATCAGCTTTTTTTACTCATCCAGCGATTTTCTGACGGTTTGCGCCAGATCTCTTTTGGAGAACGGCTTCTGAATAAAATGCACCCCCTCCTCCAGGACCCCGTGATGAGCGATGATATCGGCCGTATATCCGGACATGAACATGCACTTCAGATCCGGGTAAACGGATTTCAATCGTTCGGTTAAATCAAGCCCGTTCATTTCGGGCATAATTACATCGGTGATGAGCAGGTTTACCTTACTGACATGTTTTTCAGCCACGCGAATGGCCTCAGTGGGTGTATCTGCTATCAATACATTGTAGCCCAGACCGTCAAGGATCTTTTGGGCAAGTTTCAGGATCGAGTCATCATCTTCCACCAGCAGAATTGTTTCTCCAAGTCCTTTCGGGATTTCTTCAGTGATTTCTTCCTGGATCTCGACCGCTTTGCCCTCATGCCGGGGAAAATAAAGCTTGAAGATCGTGCCGTTGTCGGGTTCACTGTATATGTTAATGAACCCTTGGTTCTGCTTGACGATGCCGTGAACCGTGGCCAATCCCAGGCCGGTGCCCTCATGCACATCCTTTGTGGTGAAAAAGGGGTCGAAGATATTGTCGAGTGTTTCTTTATGCATACCGCACCCGTTGTCGCTGACGGCCAGCATGACAAACTCGCCGGGAATATAATCCGCATGATCGGCGCAGTAATCTGCGTCAAAAACTTTTATTCCCGTTTCGATGGTGATCTTGCCCACATCTTTGATGGCGTCCCGGGCGTTGACACAGAGGTTGGCCAGGATCTGGTCTATCTGGGTGGGGTCTATTTTGACGGACCAAAGGTTCGTCATTGGCCGCCACACAAGATCGATGTCCTCTCCGATGAGGCGACGGAGCATTTTGAGCATACTCCCCACATTACCGTTCAAGTCAAGCACCTTTGGTTTGATGACCTGCTTTCGGGCAAAGGCCAGCAGTTGCCGGGTAATGTCCGTTGCACGATTTGCGGCTGAGAGAACTTCTTCGAGATCGGCGCATAGCGGTCCGGTCGGGTCCACCTGCTCAATTGCCAGTTCGGTAAAGCCGATGATCACGCTGAGCACATTGTTGTAATCATGCGCCACCCCGCCGGCGAGTCGTCCCACGGATTCCATCTTCTGGGCCTGGCGGAGCTGGTTTTCCAGCGATATCCGCTCGGTTATGTCCTCGACAATTTCAATGGCAGCCGTCACGCTACCCTGTTCACTGAAGATGGGAGAAGAAATGATACGGTAGCTTCGGGGGCCTTCCGGCGTTGGCTTTACGACTGTGCCCTCATGCATGTTGCCGTCTTGAATCGTTCTATACGTCGGGCAGTGATCGCAGATCTCGTCGCGCGGTGGGTTGTTGAAGGCCTGGTAACAAATCGGACGCACGCTCGGATCGATGTCCGGATACCATGCATGCATCTGGCGGTTCAGTTCGAGTATCTCCATTGTCGGACTGATCAGTGAAACCCCTATAGCGAGATTGTCCACCATAGATTGAAATTTCTCCTTGCTCGCACGAAGAGATTCCTCCGCCTGTTTACGCTCGGTGATATCGCGTGACACGGTGAGGATGCCGACAGGTTTTTGGCCCTCGTCCCGGATAAATGATGACGTATTCTCTACCCAGATAGTGGAACCATCCTTTTTGTATTCTTCCAATTCCACGATGCGGGCTCTATCCGGAGCAGCCGTTTCGGTGGTTTCCAATCGGAGTTCTTCGTCAAAGACCTGGGAAATAAGCTGCAGTGAACCCGGTGTCATGATTTGATCTATGGTTTGTTCCATGGCCTCTTCAACCGTGAATCCCCGCAATCGCATGACCGAGGGACTGACATAGGTAAAACGCAGATCCATGTCCATTATTGAGATAACGTCCGCCATGTGTTCAGCGATTAAACGATATTTTCTCTCACTTTTCCACAGCGTCTTTTTCAGCGTCTCTTTCATTTGCTTTTGCCTGGTGATATCGCGGACATTACACTGAACCAAACTGGTCTTATCGACCATATAAATATCCGTATCGATAATTTCCCCGGTCTTCTTTTTTATCCGAGCATCTCTGTAATGAACAATCCCGACCGTGTTCAATGTCTGCATTATTTCTTGATAAGAACCCATATCATCCGGAAAACCGATATCCTTTAAATCTTTGCTGACGAGTTCTTCTTTGGAATAGCCCAGCATCGCCTCGATGGTTGGATTAGCATGGCGAATTATCAATCCGCCTTTTTCGAAAAGCAATATTCCGTCAGTTGCGGTCTTAAAAACACGCCGGTAGCGCTCTACAGACTCTGTTAACACGTCTTCCAATTGCTTGCGGTCGGTGATGTCCTCAATGGCCAGAAGGATGATCCGCTCTTTTCCCCACGCTCTTTTGATTTGCCGGGCATTCAACAGCATAATCCGCTTGCCGATATCGGCAAAATCGTGTTCAACCTCATAGTCATCAAAGGTTGTCTTTTGGGGAAGGATGGTTTCCAGCAAATCCCGCAGCTTGGGTATATCCCACTGTTTATTTCCCAGGTCATAAATCAGCTGACCCACAGTCTCTTCCGGTTTTACCTTAAAGACTTTATAGAAGGAACGGCTGGCTGAGATAACCTTCAGATCTGAATCCAGTACCAAAAGGGGTTCACGTATTGTCTCTACGATATCTTCGAATATCTGGTCTATCGGAATTTCTACCATTGTGTTCCTCTCTTCACATCTAAACTGACTGTATTTTTTTTGATTAAATCCCTATGAATTAGGAAATCTGACAGACGTTTTGATCAGATCGTTCCCGGACCCTGCGCTAAATAAGACATATCCCCCAATAAGCAGGGCCAGGACAATGATGACAATGGTTGGAATAGTAAGATTTTTCACAAAATTCCTCCTCCGTTATTGATTCACGAACCACGGTTCGCCGTTTCCGGGGGTTCATCCTTTTTTGTCATGTTGCAGTTTGTGCAAACTTCTTTTATGGCGGGTATCAGCTCCCCGTTGATTGATTTTTTTTCAATGTAGCTGACTGCGCCGGCGTTAAATGCCGCTTTCCGATATTCATCTTCATCAAAAATGCTGATCATGATCACCCGGAGATCAGGCATTTCTCTTGTCAGCAGACGTGTGGCCGTCAATCCGCTCGTTCCCGGCATCCGGATATCCATAAGGACCACATCCGGGTTTAAGTTTCCGGCCAGACGGATGGCCTGCTCACCGTTTTCCGCCTCACCGATGACCTCTAAGTCCGGATTATCCGCTACCATTTTCCCAAGGGTTTGTCTGAATCGGGCATCATCGTCAACAATCAGTATCCTGATATGTTCCATCGTCTTCTCCATAATATTTATAAGCGGTTTTGCAAAATTTTTACCTTTTACGGGATTATGGTTCTCAGTTTATATGGTTGTTTAAGGAATAGATATCGGCATAAACCCAGATTTTTTCCAAAAACAGAGTGTATTTTTGGGGTAGGGGTTAATTTTGGATGTAGGGGTAGGGCAAGCCACTGATTTGCTTATATTTGGTCGGTACAGCGGCCGACCTTGCGGTTCAGAATGTGGGTTATTCAGGAAAAGATGTAGGTATAAACCCTGAGTTTTTCAAAAACAGAGTGTAAACAGAGTGTATTTTTTTGGGGGGATGAAAAATGAAAAAAGAGAATTAAAATGATGGCGCGAAATGACTTCCATAAATATTCAATTTTCAGTATTCAATTTTCACTTTATAGAGGAAGCCGGCACCCGACACGCACTCACCATACCTGCCATAGGCTTACAAATCTTTTATGATCAAGCCCTTATGAATGGCGTATTGGACCAGGTCCGCCGTGGACTGGATATTGAGTTTTTCCCGGATATTGGCCCGGTGGGTGTCAACCGTTTTGATGCTCACAAACAGTCTTTTTGCAATTTCCCGGCTTTTTAAACCTTCTGCAATCATTTGCAGAACTTCTGTTTCCCGGTGGGTCAATTTTGTTTGACTGTCCTCACCCTCCTCCATTTTATCAGCCCGTCGAATATATTCATCAATGACGGTTTTTGAAATCGATGGACTGAGAAAGGACTTCCCCTGGTAAACCTCCCGGA
Source organism: Desulfobacula sp. (assembly GCA_027858355.1). Next base: position 2,659 of record JAQICW010000704.1, on the reverse strand, counting down.
TGGCCTTAATCAGATCAGCGGGCGCGGCTTTTTGTATCAGCTATCCCGAGGCGCCGGATCTTAAAGTTTGCAGGACATACTCTTCATTGTCATGGACGGTGAGGATGATGACTTTTATTTCCGGAAACTGTTTTTTGAGCTGCCGGGTCGCTTCCAGACCGTTTAAGCCGGGCATGGCAATATCCATCACCACAACGTCGGGATGCAACGCTTCCGATTTTTTAATGGCTTCTCTGCCGTCTTCGGCTTCAGCGACGACATCAATATCCGTCTCTTTATCCAAAAGGGAGCGAAGCCCCTTGCGTACGATGGTGTGATCCTCGGCCAGCAACACGCTTATTTTGTTCATTATATTCCTCTTGCATACAGTGGTATTTCAACGAAAATCTGTGTCCCATGCCCTTTTTGGGATTGAATGAGAAATTTGCCGCCCATTAATGCCGTCCTTTCCTCCATACCCAGAAGACCGATCTTTTTTTCCCTGGCACGCCTGGCGTTTATCTCATTGACATCAAATCCTTTACCATCATCTTCAATGGTAAGGGCAATTGTTTTTCCTTTGTTTTCCAGGTGTACGGTCACTTTTTTTGCGTCCGCATGTTTTATTATATTATTCAAAGACTCCTGCGCAATTCGATAAAGCACAGTTTCTATAGTGGCATCCATCCTGTCATCCAGTGCGATCGTTTCGAAATTGACAGCGATGTCTGTTCTTTTAGTAAAACTGTTCAAATGCCATCGCAATGTCGGCAGCAGTCCCAGATCATCTAACATGGTGGGCCTCAAGGATTAGGTCAATTCACGAATCTGGTGTGCTGTCTGGTCAAGAAGCGAATGCGTGTCGGCAAAAATATTTATTAATATTTGTGCCTTGTCCGATGACATTTGATTTTCAATTTCTGTCAGGTTAAGGACAATGGCTGTCAATACCTGTCCCATCTCATCGTGGAGTTCCTGAGAAATCCGCCGGCGTTCTTTCTCCTGGGCATCAATGAGTTGAAAAGAAAGGGCACGGAGCCTTTTTTCTGATTCACGCATCACCAGTTCGGCCTGTTTGCGCTCGGTTATATCTTGAGCGGTTCCAAACATTCGGGTGACGCTACCATCTTCGCTCTTATCTGCTGAACCTTTCGCATGCATCCAGCGGATTTCACCATTCGGTAGTACTATCCGAAATTCAAGATCAAATGGTGTTCCATTGGTACTTAATTCTTGAATGGAATTATCCAGAAGACCCCAATCCTCATCATGAATAATGTTTGCATGCGCTGCAAAGGAAGGTCCGCTCTTTTTTGGATCAAGTCCGAATATGTGGAAGATTTCTTCAGACCACGTCGGTGTACCTGAGGGTGAATTGAGTTCCCAGTGTCCGATTTTTGCGACACGTTGGGCTTCCCTATGGAGCCTTTCACTTTTTCTCAATTCTTCTTCAATTTTCTTTCGCTCGGTGATATCCTGTACCTGATTAAAAAAATAATGAGGTTTGTCTTTATTGTCTTTTAACAAAGTCGTCGTCAGGAATACATTTATGATGCTGCCATCTTTTTTGACATATCTTTTCTCAAGACTGGCTTTATTGGTATCGCCTCTTAATATATTTTGAATAAATTCAGGACCGATGTCGTAATCATCCGGATGGGTTATATCTTGAAAGGTCATTTTGGAAAGCTCTTTCTCTGAATAACCAATCATGTCGTTGAATGCTTGATTGACTCTGAAAAAGTTTCCATCCGGTTTAAGCAGCACCAGCCCGATCGGTGCAAAATCGATTGCATTTTCGATAAGTTGCCGGGATTCTCGAAGCTCTTTTTCAGACGATGCAGTGTACTTTAAAGTAAAAAGCGCGATTAAAGATGATACAAATAAACCGGATAGCAAAAGTATGATCAAAGACAGATTAGCTCTTGAATACGATTTTTCGGCTTCCCTTATAAAAAACGAGGCCTTGTTTCTTGCATAATCCGTCAATTCAAGCATCTTTTCTTCTAATTTGGCAACATGATCGGCATCTTTTCCAATTGTTATCTCGGTCGCTTTTTGTCTTTGATCCTTACGAACAAGACTTATAACTTCTTCTCGAATTGGACGCCAACCATCGAATAGAATTCTGGCCTCATTTTCAAGCAACTTGCCTTCGTTACCTAAAATTTTATTCCTTACAATATCGAGATTTTGATATACCTGCTGTTCTTGTTGATTCACAGCTTCAAGGGATTGCTGAATCCGTGATAAAGACTCAAAAAGCACCACATCCTTCATGTCACGGTGCATTTTCATAATAGAAGCATTCGATTGAAGGGCTGCGTTTGATACGATCAGGGGGTGATTATAAATTGTGCGGGCCAATCTCGAAGTGATTTGGTTTTCATAAAGCGTAAACAGTCCAAAAAAGAGAAATAATAAGATCAATACACAAAAACTGAATATCAGCCTTCGGGAGACATTAACCTGTTTTGGCTTTTCCATTACCTGCTCCATTCAATAAATAATGTTAAGCAGAAATGAAAACACAACTTTTTATGATGTTGGAATCCTGTTTAATATCTGCGATACTTTTAAATATCATATGAGTTGTGAATACAAAAGATATTCTTCAGGAAATGGGACTGACGACCCAACTTGCCACAAGGTGCACAGCTAAATCCATCATCACCTGTGC
>JAQICW010000687.1 GCA_027858355.1 Desulfobacula sp. | reverse complement strand
AAAAAAGTGTTGTTCGGTCAGGATCTGCACGGCCCTTTTAATAAGAGCTTTCTATCTGATCTACAGGATTATCAGATGTCCATGCAAAAACTCCTGGATTTGGAAGCAGATATTTTATGAGAAATATTCTTAAATCCATGACATTTGTATTGGTGGGGCCGGTTATGATGAGATCATCTATCTTCTTAAAAAAATTATAAGAATCATGGTCCGTTAAATATTTTTTTGCAGAGATTCCAAGATCCCGTGCTTTTTCAAGAGTGTTGCCATCGGCAATTGCCCCTGCTGCATCTGTCGGGCCGTCAGTACCATCTGTTCCAGCAGAAAGAACAACGATGTTGTTTTCTCCTGCAATCTCAATGGCAGATGCCAGTACAAATTCCTGATTTCGTCCTCCAAGCCCATGATGATCCATGGTGACGATTGTTTCCCCTCCTGAAATAATGCATCCGGGCAATGGTACAGGATTGCCTGTTTTAAAAATTTCCTTTGCAATGGCTGCGTGCATCTTTGCAATATCCTTTGTCTCTCCCTCAATCAAAGAAGATAAAATTATTGTGTTATATCCCAATGACTCAGCTTTGGCTCTGGCAGCGATGAGTGTATTAAAATTATTCCCGATTATCAGGTTCTTAACTTTTTTAAAATATGGATCATCAGGCTTGGGGGTTTCAGGAATTTCACCGTTACATCCTTTATTAATATGATCCAGGACATTTTGGGGCAGGTTTAAGGAAATATTATATGATTCTATTATATTTTTACAATCTTCAAAAGTGCCTGTGTCGGGAACTGTAAGGCCTGAAGCTATGATATCAAGATCATCACCCACAACATCGGAAAGGATCAAAGAAATTATGGTTGCAGGATAAGCTGCTTTTGCAAGACCTCCGCCCTTAATAAGGGAAAGATGTTTGCGGATGGTATTTATTTCGTGAATCCTGGCCCCGCAGGCCAGCAGGATTTTTGTTGTTTCCTGTTTTTCAACCAGGGATATGCCATCACATGGTAAAGGTGAAAGCGCAGACCCGCCACCTGAAATAAGGCAGAATATCAGGGTTTTTTCATGGGCATTCGTTGCCATGTCAAAAAGTCTTTCTGCCCCAATCCTTCCATTTTCATCGGGAATGGGGTGGCCTGCCTCAACCAGTTCAATAGTTTTAAGACTTGCAATGTGATCATATTTTACATTAATGCTTCCCCGGGTTATTCTTGCACCCAGGATGTTTTCAATTTCTTTTGCCATGGCAGCACAGGCCTTGCCAGCTCCAATCACCAGGATTTCTTCAAATTGCGCCAGATCAAATGGGGTATCTGCCACCATTAGTGTATTTTCACATAGTTTTAGATGGCGGCTCATTGCACTGGCAGGATCTGCCGATAAAAGACCGGCACGGAAAATATCTTTGGCATCTTTTCTGAGCTCTAAAAGATCAAGATTTATTTTGTTCATAAGGCATCTACTTCTCTCTTTCTTTTTCATAAATCGGTATTACATAAGGCCCTTCAGGGATAACGGCTATTTTTTTACTGCCTGATCTTTTAATGGATTCACAAAGCATTTTATTTAAATCAAAAATATTATTCACATAAGTATATTTTCTATCTTTTTCTAAAAGTTTTGGGGCAAACAAATGGATGTTTCCGATACGCATGGGTTTCAACTGCATTTCAGTCTGCCATTCGTCAATCTCAGCATATTCCCGCGATTTTAATCTTTCAAGAAATGATTCTTTTCCAAGTTTGAATAAAAGTTTCTGGGCAGTTAAATACTCATCTGATCCCATGCCTTCGGAACATTCTGATACAACAATGATATCTCCGCCAGGCTCAAGTATATCCATGGCAGTAACCATTGCTTTTACAGTCTGGTAATAGGTTTTATCCAAAGGATATCCCCCGGCACTTGTGATAATTGTAGAAAATTTTTCTGAAATCTTAATTTCTGAATATTGTTTTAAATATTGAATTGCCCTGGCATGGCTTTTTTCAATATCGCCAAAATTTACATAGGAAAGATTTCTTTTTTCATCAATAACAACATTAACGGCAAAAAGGTTGGATAATTTTCTTATGCCTTCAAGCTGAAATTCATGGAATATATTTTCTTTAAGATTGCAGGTTCTTGATCCAGGATGCTCAAGAAATTTTGCAGTATGAAATCCTGTAATGGTTTGATGGTGGGCTACCCCGGGGATAACAAGCTTTCTTCCCCCTGAATACCCTGCCATGAAATGGGGTTCCACAAGTCCGATTACGATCTTGAGATCAGCCATGGCAAAACGCCTGTCGATTTTTATGGCAAGACCGGATTTTGAAGTACACAAGAGGACATGATCTTCGTCTTTCCTTGCATAGTGGTTTTCCACCCTCACCGTTTCAAGGACTTTTTTACTGCCCACGATTTCTAAAAGTTCGTCTCCAATATTTGGTCTGTGCAGACCCGTAGCAACAAGCACATTGATACAGTCTTTTTTAATTCCTGCTTTTATCAGCCTTTCAACTAGTTGCGGCAGTATAAGCCCATTGGGAACAGGCCTGGTAACATCACAGATTAATATGCAGGCAGAAGATTTGCCTTTTGCCACCTCTTCCAGGGATCCTGATTCATCTCCTTTGGAAAAGGCCTTTGATATGGCAGCCAAAGGGTCATCAATAACAGGCATATTCTGTTTTTCTATGATAGTTGCATCCCAGTCCTTATCAAGACTGATCCCAAGACTGGTTTTACCGTAATTTAATGAAACCTCCATTTTTACAAACCCTAATTTTTTATTTTAATTTCCATACGTTCATTTCCATACGTTCATAGCATAGCTTATTTTCCAGTCTGGTGCATACTAAAAATTAGTAATACTCTCTAATTAATCTTTTCCCACATACATGCCTTCATAATCGAGAGTTGAAAGAGGAGTGCCGGAGGATTGAAAACTGCATCTGACAACCTCTCCCACAAAAAGCGTATGGTTCCCCGGGCTATGGCGTTCTTTCACCTCTAATTCAAAGCAGGCACTGCAATCCTTTAAAATCGGTACGCCTGTTTTTCCGTTCTCCCATGGAATCCCGGCAAACTTCTTTATGGGATCCGGTCCTTTGAACCGCATCAGCAGTTCTTTCCGGGAGCGGTCTATAACGTGCAGGGCAAACACCCCGCTCCTGTTGATAAGGGTGTGAGAATACCGTTTGGGATGGATCGCCACCATGATCAGGGGCGGGGCATAGGAGATCTGAGTAACCCATGAGGCAATCATCCCGTTAATGGTATCATCATGTCTTGTGGTTAAAACATAAATGCCGTATGTCATTTGTCCTAATGCTGTTTGCCATTCTTTTTTCATTTCATACTCCAAAGATATTAATTCAGTACGGCTGAAATATAGTTTTGATATTCCAAACAAAGCTGACTTTAATCAGGGCTGATTCTGGCGCTTGTGTTTGTCTTGGATATTTCCAATGATTTGCTTCATTGATAATCGAATAATAAATTTGTGATTTACAGTCAAGCAGGAAAAATTCTGCCCAGATTCTGTTGATGTATTCTTTTAGTATCTTTAAGATTTTCAACGGGTAATTTTTCGACTGCAATCCACCCCAACCGGGACAGACAAAAGCTTGTGAGCCGGTTTTGGAGTGGCGAAGATTTTTCAGACTTTGTGACGGTAGAATACTGCCTTTGAAGGTGGCTCCGGAGTATTGCCCAGGATGAGGTCACAGGCTTTTTCCGCCACCATCATGGTGGGGGCATATATATTACCGTTGGTAACATAGGGCATGACAGAGGCATCCACCACGCGCAGATTTTCCATGCCGTGAACCTTCATGGTATCCGGATCCACCACAGCCATGTCATCTTTCCCCATTTTACAGGTACAGGATGGGTGGAGGGCTGTTTCAGCATCCTTTGCCACCCAGGCAAGGATATCTTCGTCTGTCTGGATATGGTTGCCCGGGGATGTTTCACCGCCATTGAATTCGCTAAATGCCGGTTGATTCATGATTTTTCTGGTACATCTGATGGCTTCCACCCATTCCTTTCGATCCTGGTCCGTGGACAGGTAGTTGAACGTCAGGGCAGGGTGCTGCCGGGGATCTGTAGATTTTATTTTAACCGATCCCTTGGAATTGGAATACATGGGCCCGACATGGACCTGATAACCGTGTTCGTGGCTGGGCTGGCTTCCGTCGTAACGGATGGCCAAAGGAAGGAAATGGAATTGGATATTGGGGTATTCCACCTCTTCATTGCTCCTGATAAATCCCCCTGCCTCAAAATGATTTGTGGCAGCAGGCCCGGATCTGTGGAAGAGCCATTGGTAGCCTATAAAAGGTTTTTTCCACCACTTTAGGGCTGGATTCATGGACACGGGTTTTTTGCTTTTGTGCTGGACATAGACTTCCAAATGATCCTGCATGTTTTCTCCCACACCTGGCAGATCCTGGATGACATTTATGCCAAGCTCTTTGAGCTCTTGTGCATTTCCAACGCCTGACAACTGGAGGACCTGGGGAGAGTTAATAGCACCGGAGCAGACAATGACTTCGCCTGCATGGACAGTTTTCGGGCTGCCTTTTTTGCCTTTGACAAATTCCACACCAATGGCTTTTTTGTTGTCAAACAGGATCCGGGTGGTAAGAGCCCGGCAGATGAGATCCAGGTTGGGCCGTTTTTTCAGAACCGGGTGAAGATAAGCCCTTGCAGCACTGAGACGTCGGCCGCGGTGGATATTTCGGTCAAAGGCGCCAAATCCTTCCTGCTGGTATCCATTGACATCATTGGTCAAAGGATACCCAGCCTGCTCCGTGGAATTGAGGAATGCCGCAAAGAGCGGGTTCTTGCAGGGGCCGGTTTCAAGGATGAGGGGACCATTCGTGCCGTGGTAGTCATCCGGACCTTTGAGACGATTTTCAGCCCTCATGAAATAGGGCAGGTTATGGGCATAATCCCAGTTTTCCATACCTTCGTCGTTGGCCCATTTTTCATAATCCAAGGCATTGCCTCGGATGTAGATCATGCCATTGATACTGGAGGAACCACCAAGAACCTTACCCCGGCCATGGAAAACTTTCCGGTTATGCATATTGGGTTCGGGTTCAGATTCGTAACACCAGTCATAATATTTATTGCCCAGAGGATAGGTCAGGCCGGCAGGCATGTGAATAAAAACATCCCAGATATAATCCGGCCGGCCAGCTTCCAGGACCAATACTTTGTTTGCCGGGTCCTGGCTGAGCCGATTGGCCAGGCAACACCCGGCAGAGCCGCCGCCGATAATAATATAATCATATTTTTCTTTCATTTTCTTAACTCCTTTATTGTAGTTGAAGTTTTAGGTCACCAGGCTGATAAATCCAGCCACCAGGGCATCAATATCCATTTCATCATCCCTGACAAGGGCCTGGAGGGCAACACCCTGCAGGCCTGAAATAAAACAGATGGCTGCAGCCCTGTTGGTTCTCTTCAGGCAAATCCGGTTCAGGGCATCTTCAAAAGCATCCATAAATTTGTCGTAGGCTGCCTGGATTTTTACAATGACAGGCCCCCTGATGCCGCTGAACTCGGCTGCCAAAGAAGCCAAGGCAATTATGGTGTCAGGATGGTCGTGAAACTGGTCTTTGAAAATATCCATCATGCCCGTGATCATTTTTTTATAATCTGTATGCTCATGGCCTAGATACTCAATATAATTGTCAAAACTATGGTCAAGTTCTTTTACCACGTCTTCCAGAACATCTGGTTTTGAATTGTAGTGGTGAAACACTGCCCCAGTGGTCATGCCGATGTGATAGGCAATATCCTGAATAGTGGGTTTGTGGTATCCCAGCCTTGCAAATAAATGGGTGGCTGCTTCAAGAATTCGTTTTTTTGTCGCAACTCTTTTAGCCTCTTTTTTATTGACGGGGTCTGGCATATTCTATCCTTAATTGATTCAGGGTTTTATCAAGGGGAATCCCTTTTTTGTCCCATCCCCGCAATTGATAGTATTCCTGTCTCATATAGTCCATGTCCTTTTCAGAAATTCTGTGGCCTTTGGAAGGACCGTCAGGAAGCTTTTCTTTTACAAACCTGTGGGGAAGGATATCCTTTTTTGCATCCAGGCCCTGGGCCAGGTTAAAACACCTGACAAGGTTCCAGATCCGTTCACCGGTTTTCATGAAGATATCAGGATCTGCTTTTTGTCCAGTTGCAGCGCTGAGAAGCTCGGCATAGGTGTCAGCAGATATGCCATAACTGCCAAAGTCACAATTGACAAGAGTATCTCTGCCGGCGGAATAATTCTGCAGAGCCACCACCATAGGGGCTTTGCCTTGAGGTGAGAGAGGATCAAGAGGGTGTCCTTCCCATTCTCCTGATAATTCATAGGACACGGGAAAGCCCCTCTGGTGACATCCTCCCCGGTCCGTTGTCATATATGCCAGGCCCATACCGGATACTCCCCTGGGTCCCCAGGCAGGTGCTTCAAGGCCTTTGGTGTGCACGGCCAATTCCTTTGCAGTTCCACCGATTTCCTGGGCAGCCTGTTTTACACCTTTGGACAAAAGTATGCCAAGCTCGCCTTTACGGCCGGCAATGGCATGGATCAGATGTTCAGCAGCAATAACATTGCCAAATTTTAGTTCGATTTCTTTGGGAGCCTGAATCAGGCCCTTTTCACAGGCTTCCATGGCAAAGCCGATAAGGGCACCACAGGACATGGAATCCATTCCATAAAGGTCACAGAGCTTGACCAGGTGAGCCACAGCTCTGATATCTGAAATATCCAGGTTGGAACCCATGAGGGCGGCAGATTCATATTCTATAATATCCGTAATAATGCCTTTGTATTTTCCCGTCCGGACCGCGCCGATCTTGGAACACCGAATGGGGCATCCCATACAGGCAGAGCTGCCAAGCCACAGATGTTTGGACTGGCCCTTGTCCGAAAGGTCAGATGCCTTTGAAAAGGTTCCGTTTTGATAATTTTTATGGGGCAAAAGCCCGGTTTCATTAGCAAAATCAACGGAAGCGGCTGTGCCTGCGACTCTGAAAGGCTCCACATCCGGGCTTTCTTCAAGTTCTTTGAAAGCCGTGGCGCAGGATTTGATAAATCGCTGGGGATCATATACAGCAACAGGTTTGGAGCCTTTGATCGCAATGGCCTTGAGGTTTTTGGAACCCATGACTGCACCGGCGCCGCCCCGGCCTGCCTGGCGGTTGTATTCACAGCAGATCAAGGCGAAAAGGACCTGGTTTTCACCTGCCTGGCCAATACTGGCAATTTTTATGGTTTCATCATTGAGTTCATTCTTGATCAGCTGATTAGCTTCCAGAGTATCTGTTCCCCACAGATGTCCGGCATCCCGGATTTCCACGGTGTCATCGTTAATCCAGATAAACACGGGTTTTTTGGCCTGTCCCTTAATAATGATACCGTCATAACCAGCATATTTGATTTCAGGAGCAAAGCTGCCCCCAAAATAGGAATCCAGGAAAATGCCGGTCAAAGGAGACTTTGTGACCACACATCCCCTCATGGCCGGGGCCATGGTGCCTGTCAAGGGACCTGTCATAAACATTAGCACATTGTCTTTGCCCAAAGGATCAGTGCCCGGGGAAACCCTGTCATAGAGAAGTTTTGCTCCAAATCCCTTTCCACCGATAAAATCCGCTTTAAAGGTATCTGACACGGGAAGGGTTTCAATGGATTCACTGGATAAATCAATCATCATCAGTTTGTTTGTGTAGGCTTCAGTCATTGATCTTTCCTCTGTAAATAAGTTCAAGGGCTCCAGTGGGGCAGGCTTTAACGCACAACGGTTCCCCCTGGCACAATTCGCATTTAACGGCTTTTTTTGTATCAGGATCCAATGTTACCATCCCTATAGGGCAGAATTGGACACATAGACCACAGCTGATACATTTGTCAGGGTCTATACAGACAATGCCGTCATCATTGCGCTGGATGGCTTTGGAAGGACAGACATTCATGCAATAGGCATTTTCGCACTGATTGCAGACAGCTGGAATATGGTAGAGGTTTTCATTCTTATGGTGAATCAAAAGACGGGCACGTCTTGGATTATACCCAGTGATCAGGTCCATGCTGCATGCCAGCTGGCAGATACTGCATCCTGTACATTTATCAAA